>NZ_DASZBY010000018.1:0-62307 GCF_035943795.1 Aliidongia sp.
GTCCCGGCTGAAGGCGCCGCCGGTGGCCGGCTGTTCGCCGACGGTGGGTTCTTCACGCCGGACCGCAAGGCACGGTTCGTGCCGGTGCGGTTCCGGCGACCGCAGGCGGTGGTCGACGCGGCCTTTCCGTTCCTGCTCAACACCGGCCGGATCCGCGACCAATGGCACACCATGACCCGGACCGGTCTGGTGCCGCGGCTCATGAGCCATCTGGACGAGCCGCGCCTGACGCTGCATCCGGACGATGCCGCCCGGCTCAACCTCGATGCCGGCGACCTGGTCCGGGTGACGACGGCCGACGGCGAGGCGGTCTTGCGTGCCGAGCCCAGCCTGGACCAGCGGCCGGGCGACCTGTTCGCCGCCATGCATTGGACCGACGCGTTCGCCTCGTCGGGGCCGATCGACCGGCTGGTGCAAGGGGCGACCGACCCGGTGTCGGGTCAGCCGGAACTGAAGGCGACCGCGGCGGCGCTCCGGCCGCTGCCGACCCAATGGCGCGGCCTGCTGCTGCGGCGCGATGCCGACGCCTTGCCCGAGGGGTTCTATTGGGCACGAGTGCCGATCGCCCGCGGCCATGCCTATGAACTCGCGGGCTGGAACGCGCTGCCCGATGGACCGGCGTTCGAGGATTTCGTCGCAACCCTGCTGACGGCGCCAGGCGGTTCCGAACGGCTCGAAGCGCTCGATCATCGGCGCGGCACCTATCGCTACGCCCTGCTGGTCGATGGCCGGCTCGAAGCCTGGCTGATCCTGTCGCGGGCCGGCGGTGCGGTCGTACCGGTACGCGATCGGATCGCCTCGTTGCTGGGCGAGCGGGTCTCGGACGGGTCGCGCGTCGGCGTGCTGGCCGGTGCGGCCCAGACCGCCCCGGGCACGGGCAAGATCGTCTGCTCCTGCTTTTCGGTCGGCCTCGACACCTTGCGCCGGGCGATCGAGACCGAGGGCCTCGCCTCCGTTGCCGAGATCGGCGCGGCGCTCAAGGCCGGCACCAATTGCGGTTCCTGCATTCCGGAACTGAAGGGCCTGCTGCGCGCGACCGAGGCCGTAGCCTGAGCTACGACCGAGGCCGTAGCCTGAGCCGATCCTTGCGGTTCCGCAGGACAAGCCCCTAAGATCGTTCCGGTGCTGAACGATCGGGGCGACCGATGACCGGAGCCGTGCGCAAGGCGGAAAAGAGCAAGGCGACGGTGCCTGCGGAGGCCGCCGAGCTGTTCCAATTGAGCCGGGCCGACATCGATCTCGACATCCTGCCGGAACTGCTCGGCTACCAGCTGCGTCGGGCCCAGGTGCGCGTGTTCAATTCCTTCCTGAAGCGGCTCGACGAACTCGACGTCTCGCCGGGGGAATTCGGGTTGCTGGTGCTGGTCGGCGCCAATCCCGGCCTCAATCAGAACGCGCTCGCCAAGGCGATCGGCAGCAACCGCTCGCTGCTGGTGCCGATGCTCGACAAGCTCGAAGCCCGCGGCCTGGTCGCCCGCGAGAAATCGGCGGCCGACCGGCGGTCCCACGCGGTCGTGCCGAGCCGGGCCGGTCAGCTGCTGATCACGCGCCTGAAGGGCGTCGTGCGCGATCACGAACGTCAGGTGACGACGTCGCTCAGCGACGAGGAACGGCAGACCCTGCTGCGCCTGCTGTGCCGGCTGAACGGTCAAGAAGCCGAGTAGCCACCCGCTCATGGCCGGTCGCCTGCTCGCGAGCGTGGTCACGCCGCACAGCCCCAAACTGGTCGACCCGACCGATATCCCGAAATACGCCCACGGCATCCTGGCCGGCGCTCAGGCGCTGGGTGCCGCCGTGTGCGCGCTCGAGCCGGACCTGCTGGTCGTCCAAAGCTCCCACTGGGCGACGCCGTTCCTGTGGTTCGTTTCCGGGGCCGCGCGTCATCGCGGCATCTGCCGGGATCCCGACGCGAGCCGGACGTTGGAATTGCCCTATGATCGTGCCGGCGACCCGGCGTTTGCCGAGGCGTTGATCGAAAGCATTCAGGCGGCAGGCATGCCGGCGAGCGCCGCTCCGGAGGCCGATCTGGCCTGGGATTACGGCAGCGCCGTGCCGCTGCACCTGCTGGATCCGCACAATCGCCTGCCGGTCGTGCGGCTCAGCACTTGCCTGATGGCGTCGCTGGACGAGGGCATCCGGCTCGGCGGCCTGATCCGCGACACCGCGCAGAAGCTCGGACGCCGGGTCGTGTTCATCGCCAGCACGGCCTTCGCCGCCCGCATGGTGCGGGGGCCGCAAGCCTGGCCGCCCGAAGCGGCGCTCGCGGCCGATCGGCATTTCCTGAAGCTGCTGACCGACGGCGAGATCGCGGCGGCCAAGGCGGCACTGCCGAACTATGCGCAAGCGTCGCAGATCGAAATGGGTGGCCGCCCGCTTGCGACCTTCCTCGGCTGCCTCGACGAAGCGGCGGAACGCTACGAGGGCGAGCGGTTCGGCGACTATGGGGCCATCGCCGGCAGCGGCCACGTCAGCATCGCGGTCAGGGCGATGACATAGCCCGCGCCGCGGCGACCACCCGGTCGACCACGGCGGCCGATTCGCCCAGATAGCCGGCTGGATCCATCAAATGATCCAGCGCCGCCGGATCGAGCCGGCTGGCGACTTCGGCATTCTCGCCCAGGATGTCGCGCAGCGGCCGGTCCTCGGCCATCGCGGTGAGGCAGGCGGCTTGCACCAGGTGGTGGGCTTCGCTCCGGCCGAGCCGGTCGGCCAGGGTCATCATCACGCGTTCGGCCATGACCAGGCCGTTGGTGATGGCGAGGTTCGCCCGCATGCGCGCGGCATCCGGCCGCATGCCCTCGGCGACGCGGATCGCCTGGGCCAGCGCGCCGGCGGTGAGCGCGAGTGCCTGCGGCAGGGCCAGCGCTTCGGCCTGCCAAGGACCGACGGCCCGTTCCAGTTGATGGTGCTGGGCCGCCAGCAGCAGCGGGACTAGCGCCTCTACGCCCGATGCGGCCGCGACGATATGGGTGCAGAGGATCGGGTTGCGCTTCTGCGGCATGGTGCTGGAGCCGCCGCGTCCGGTCTCGGTGGTCTCGACCAACTCGCCGACTTCGGTCTGGGCCAGCAGGATGACGTCGCCGGCGAATTTCGCCAGGCTGCCGGCGACCAGGCCGAGCCACGCGCCCAGTTCCGCGATGCCGTCGCGGGCGCCGTGCCAGGGGGCGATCGGGCAGGCGAGACTCAGATCGGCCGCCAGCCGTTCCGTCACCGCGCGGCCCTGGTCGCCGAGCGACGCCAATGTGCCGACGGCGCCGCCGAACTGCACCTGCAGCAGCCGGGGCTTCAGTTGGCGCAGGCGCTCGATGTGGCGCAGCAGGGGGCTGAGCCAGACGGCGACCTTGTAGCCGAAGCTGACCGGCAGCGCCTGCTGCAGGAAACTGCGGCCGGCCATGACCAGGGTCCGGTGACGCTCGGCCTGGGTCGCGAGCGCCCCGATCAGCGCCATGAGATCGCGCTCGATCGGATCGAGCGCCGTACGCAGTTGCAGGACCAGCGCGGTGTCGGTGATGTCCTGCGTTGTGGCGCCCCAATGCACCCAGCGTCCGGCCTCGGCGCCCGCCGCCTGGGTTAGGGCCTTGGCCAGCGCCATGACCGGCTGGCCCGCCTTCTCGGTCTCGGCGCGGATTTGGACGAGGTCGAATGCAGCCGGGTCGGCCGCGGCGGCGATGGCGCTCGCGGCTTCGGAGGGGATGATGCCGAGCGCCGCCTGGGCGCGGGCCAGCGCCACCTCGACCTCGAGCATGAAGCCCAGGCGCCGCCGGTCGTCGAACAGCGCCCGGATCTCGTCGGTGCCGAACAGCCCGCCGAAGACGGAGGAATCGGCGGGGTTGAGCGTCATCTCAGATCTCGAAGAACACGGTTTCGCCGTCACCTTGCAGGCGGATGTCGAAACGGTAGGTCGGGATCGCGGCCCCGGCCACCGGCGTCGCGATCAGCGTCCGGCGCAGCGCCTCGTCCGGGACCAGCGCCAGCACCGGGTCGGCGTCGTTGAGGGGCTCGCCCGCGAAATAGAGCCGGGTGTTCAGATGCAGCAGCAAGCCGCGGGCGAAGACCGTCACCGCGATGTGCGGTGCCTGCAGCGCGTTGCCACGGCCGGGCACGGCGCCGGGCCGGATCGTCTCGAACCGGTAATGCCCGGTCTGGTCCACAGCCGCGCGGCCGAAACCATGGAATGCCGGGTCGAGCGGCTTGTCCTGGGTGTCGGTCGGATGATCGTAGCGGCCGGCCGCGTTCGCCTGCCAGATCTCGATCATCGCATCGGTGACCGGCATGCCCGGTCCGTCGGTCACCAGGCCCTTGATCGCGATCCGCTCGCCTTTCGTGCCGGCCTGCACCAGGGTCGATTGCCCGTCACGGATCAGGCCCAGGTGGAAATAGGGTCCGACCGTCTGGGAACTCGTCAAACCGGGCATCTCAATTCTCCATCGGGGTCGCATGGCGGCCGCGCACGACGATGTCGAAGCGGTAGCCCAGCGCATAATTCGGCTGGGTCACGTCGATGTCGAAATGCGAGATCAGGCGGGCACGGGCGTCGGCGTCCGGAATGCAGTTGTAGATCGGGTCGAGCGCCAGCAGCGGATCGCCCGGAAAATACATCTGCGTGACCAGCCGCGTGGCGACGCCGGGACCGAACAGGCTGAAATGGATATGGTTCGGCCGCCAGGCATTGTGATGGTTGCCCCACGGATAGGCGCCGGGCTTGATCGACTGGAAGCGATAGCTGCCGTCCACGCCCGTGGTCACGCGCCCGTTGCCTTCGAAATGCGGGTCGAGCGGGGCGTCATGCTGGTCGACCGGGTGGTTGTAGCGCCCGGCAGCGTTGGCCTGCCAGATCTCCAGGACGGCGTTCGGCACCGGGCGACCGTCCTCGTCGAGCACGCGGCCCGTGACGATGATGCGCTCGCCCATCGCCTCGCCGCCGCCGCATCTGGTGAAGTCGGCGTGGGTCGGCCCGACGATTTCGGCGCCGGGGCGGGGGCCGGTGACCTCGGTCAGCGTCTGGGGCAGCCGGACGAGCGGCCGCGACGGCGCGCGCAACATGGTCGATTTGTATTCGGGCGAGGCATAGGCCGGATGCGTCCCAGCCGGCACGTCGTTGAAAACGTCGCTCATGACTGCTGCTCCATTTCGGCGAAGGTCGCCTTGGCGATGCGGACGGCGCTGTTCGCCATCGGCACCCCGGCATAGACGGCGACATGCATCAGGGCTTCCTTGACCTCGTCGGCGGTGACCCCCGTCTGGCGGGTCGCGCGAATGTGCATGGCCAGTTCTTCCTCGTGACCCAGTGCCGCCATCAGAGTGATGGTCAGCAGGTGCTTCACCTTGCGGTCGAGGCCCGGGCGATCCCAGATCGCGCCCCAGGCATGGCGGGTGATGTGTTCCTGGAAGTCGCGATCGAAATCGGTGACCTTCTGGCTGGCCCGGTCGACATGGGCATCGCCCAGCACCGCGCGACGAACCGCCATGCCGCGCGCGTAGAGTTCGTCCTCCATCCGGTCCCCCCTCGTTTCCCGGATGATGCGTCCGGATGACCTCATTGTCGAACATTTCAGTTTAAGAGCATAACTATTGTCAATCGCCATCACCCTCGACAAGGGCGGGGGCCCGCTGGTCAAATGGATCGAGATCGTCATTCCCGCCGCGGGAACGACGGCGCAAGGGAGGTCGCGTCATGGCGTTCGTTCTGGTCGACGGTTTGTCGGTCCACTACCGGATCGACGGTCCGGCGGATGCGCCGCCGCTGCTGCTGATCCATTCGCTGGGCACCGCGCTGGAAATGTGGGCGCCCCAGGCCGAGGCGCTGGCCGATGCCTTCCGCGTGATTTCCTACGACCTGCGCGGCCATGGCCTGAGCGAGGGAACGGCAGGCGATTATTCGCTGGCCCTGCTCGCTCGCTACGCGGTCGGCCTGCTGGATGCGCTGGGCGTCGAGCGCGCCCATGTGGCCGGCGTGTCGCTGGGCGGTATGATCGCCCAGACGCTCGGCATCGTGCACGGCCGGCGCGTGCGCTCGCTGGTGCTGGGCGATACCGCCAGCCTGATCGGTCCCAAGAGCAATTGGGACAATCGTGCCGCCACCATCCGGGCCGACGGCATGGCGTCGGTCGTCGACATGATCCTGGGGCGCTGGTTCACGCCGGATCTGATCGCCCGGTCGCCGGCGATCGCCCGCGGTTTCGGCGCGATGCTGCTGCGCATGCCGGCCGAGGCCTATATCTCCGCCTCTTTCGCCGTGCGCGACGGCGACACCGCGTCGGGCCTCGCCGCAATCGCGTGCCCAACCCTGGTGTTGGTCGGCGACCAGGACGTCTCGACCCCGCCCGCCGCGGCCGAAGCGCTGGTGGCGGCGATTGCCGGCGCGCGGCTGACGGTCATTACCCAAGCCGCCCATATTCCCACGGTCGAACGGCCGGCCGAGGTGACGGCGGCGATCCGGCAATTCCTGGCAGGGCTCTAGAATGATGCGTCTTCGGTCGATTGCGACCCTGTTCCTGCTGGCGCTCGCGGCCCCATCCGCCGCCCAGGCGGCCTCGCAATTGCGTATCGGCCTGCAGGACGACCCGGACAGCCTCGATCCGGCGCAGAACTGGACCTACGTCGGCCGGCACGTGCTGCAGTCGATGTGCGACAAGCTGGTCGACATCGATGCCAACCTCAATCTGGTGCCGATGCTGGCGACCGAGTGGCACTGGTCGGACGATGCCAAGACCCTGACGCTGACCTTGCGCGACCATGTGAAATTCCAGGACGGCACGCCGTTCGACGCCGCGGCGGTCAAGTTCAGCCTGGAGCGGGAGCTGACCATGCCGGGCAGCCGGCGCAAGAGCGAGATCGAGGTGATCCAGTCGGTCGACGCGACCGGGCCGCTCAGCGTCACGATCCATCTGGCCAAACCGTCGGTGCCGCTGCTCGCCGCCTTCGCCGACCGGCCGGGCATGATGGTCAGCCCGAAGGCCGCAACCGAGGCCGGCGCGCAATTCGCCCAGCATCCGGTCTGCGTCGGCCCCTA
Source organism: Aliidongia sp. (assembly GCF_035943795.1). Classification (NCBI taxonomy): domain Bacteria; kingdom Pseudomonadati; phylum Pseudomonadota; class Alphaproteobacteria; order Rhodospirillales; family Dongiaceae; genus Aliidongia; species Aliidongia sp. The sequence continues at coordinate 7,013 of NZ_DASZBY010000018.1, forward strand.
TCGCTTCGTCGAACGGGTCGTGCAGGATCACATCACGTTGGAGCGCGACCCCGACCATTGGCGGGCCAAGGACTACGCGTTCGATCGGATCGTGTTCGTGCCGATCACCGACACGTCGGTGCGGCTCACCAACCTGCGTTCCGGGCAACTTGACCTGATCGAACAGGTGCTGCCGACCGACATGGCGCAGGTCAAGGCCGACAAGACGTTGCAGGGCTTCGAGGAGACCGGCCTCGGTTATAGCGGCATGACGTTCAACGTCGCAAACGGCGCCAAGGCGGACAATCCAGCCGGCAAATCAGCGGCGGTGCGCAAGGCGATCAGCCTGGCGATCGACCGCGACGCGATCAACCAGGTGGCGTTCGACGGCCGATTCCTGGCCGGCAACCAGCCGTTCCCGCCGGGGTCGCCCTATTACGACGCGGCCTTTCCGGTGCCCAAGCGCGATCTGGCCGGCGCCAGGGCCGCGCTGGCGTCGGCCGGCGTCGGGCCGGTGACGCTGGAACTGATCATCCCGACCGATCCGGTGCGCGCCCAGATCGGCCAGATGATCCAGGCCATGCTGGCCGAGGCCGGCATCACCGTGAACCTGGTGCAGAGCGAGTTCGTGACCCTGCTCGACCGCGCCCGGCGCGGCGATTTCCAGGCCGATCTGCTCGCCTGGAGCGGCCGGGTCGATCCGGATCTCAACATCGCGCCGCTGCTCGGCTGCGGGGCCGCCGGCAACGACGGGCACTATTGCAGCCAGGGCCTGGAGGCGGCACTTGCCACGGCACGCGCCACGCCCGATCCGGCCGTGCGCAAGCCGGCCTATGCCAAGGCGGTCGCGGTCCTGCAGAACGACCTGCCGATCGTCTATCTGTACCACACGCTCTGGCTCTATGCCGCCAAGGCGAAGCTGCAAGGCTTCAAGCCGCTGCCCGACGGCATCATGCGGCTCGACGGTGTCAGCATGTCGCCTTAGGCCGGGTGCGCGGGGGTGATGGCAGAAATCATGCGGCGCCGGACCTTGCCGGCCGTGTCGTTCGTCTAAGCCCCGATCAGTCCCAGCTGGGGGCTCGAGGCCTCGGCGAAGTCGCGTTTCGGGATGCGGCCGGCCGCATGGGCGAGACGGCCGGCTTCGACGGCGTGGCGCAGCGCCGCCGCCATGGCGCGCGGGTCGTTCGCCTTGGCGACGGCGGTGTTGACCAGCACGGCGCTGCAGCCCAGTTCGAGCGCCAGGCACGCGTCCGACGCGGTGCCGATGCCGGCGTCGAGGATGACCGGGACGGCTGAGCGGGCGCAGATGCGCTCGATCGCGCGCGGGTTCTCGATGCCGTTGCCGGAGCCGATCAGGCTGCCCAGCGGCATGACGGCGACGCAGCCGGCGTCGGCCAGCTTGCGCGCCGTGATCGGATCGTCGTTGGTGTAGGGAAACACCGCGAAGCCCTTGTCGACCAGTTCGGTCGCGGCCAGCACCAGTTGCTCGACGTCCGGATAGAGCGTGTCGCGGTCGCCGATCAGCTCCAGCTTCACCCAGTTCGTACCGAGCGCCTCGCGCGCCAGCTCGGCGGTCAGCACCGCGTCGCGCACCGTGGCGCAGCCGGCGGTATTGGGCAGCAGGCGGAACCGGTCGCCCAGGCTTTCCAGCAGGCTGCCCTCGTAGCCGTCGAGGCTGATCCGGCGCACCGACACTGTCACGATCTCGGCCCCGCCGGCTGCCAGGGCCGCCATCAGGCTCGTCCGGTTGGGATAGCCGGCCGTGCCCATCAGCAGGCGCGAGCCGACGGAAATGCCGGCGATCTCGAAGCGATCTTCCATGAGGTCCATTTCCTTTCAGCCGCCCTGCATCGCGCGGATGACTTCGATCCGATCACCGGCCGCGAGCGTTGCCTCGGCCCAGCGGGTGCGCGGCACGACCGCGCCGTTGAGCGCCACGGCGACACCGCGCGCGTCGGGCGCCACGCCGAGGGTCGCGACCAGCGCTGCAACCGTATCGGCATCGAGCGGGCGTTCGGCGCCGTTCACCTGAATTATCCCGGTCATGGTCGCGGTTCCTTTTCGAAGCGGGCGATCCCGAACGATCGGATCCGATCCGGCGTCCGGCCGGTCAGGATCATCTCGGCCATCGCCGCGGCCGTGGCCGGCGTCAGCAGGATGCCGTTGCGATGATGGCCGGTCGCGACCAGCAGCCCGTCGATGCCGGTCGCGCCCAGCATCGGCTGGTCGTCCGGCGAGCCCGGCCGGAACCCGGCCCAGGTCTCGTCGATCGGCAATTCCTCGATGCCGGGCACGGTGCGCCAGGCATCGTCGAGCAGGCCCAGCAGCCCGCCGGCCGTGATCGCCGGGTCGAACCCGCGCTCCTCGACCGTGGCGCCGACCAGCAGGCGGCCGTCGGCGCGCGGCACCAGATAGCAGTGCCCGCCCCAAACGACGTGGCGGACGAGCGGGGCAGTGGGCGGCATGCGCAGCGCCAGCATCTGGCCCTTGATCGGCCGGGTCGGCGGGCGATGGGCGGCCGGCAACCCTGGCACCGCCCGGCTCCAGGCGCCAGCGGCGATGACCACGATATCGGCCGGATGGCGCGTCTCGCCGGCGACGATGCCGACCGCGCGGGCGCCGGCCAGATCGATCGCGGCCTCCACGCCGGTGATCAGATGGCCGCCGGCGCGGCGAAAGGCCTCGGCCAGGGCGGTCGCCAGCAGGCGGTTGTCGACCTGGTGATCGTTCGGGCTGAACGCAGCGGCGACGAGGCTGGGTGCCAGACCCGGCTCCCGCGCGCGGGCGGCGGCGGCGGACAGCCAGTCGAATACCCCACCGAGGCCACGCTGGAACGCGATGCCGTGGCGCAGCTTTTCCGCCTGGTCGCGGGTGAAGGCGCAGACGAGCGTGCCGGTCGCGTCATAGCCGACGGGCAGGCCCGAGGCGGCTTCTAGCTCGGCGGCGAAGCCGGGCCACAGCGACTGGCTCCAGCGGGCGAGCGCGAATAACGGCTCCTCGGTCGGCTCCGCCTCGATACCGGCGGCGAGCATGCCCGCCGCGGCCCAGGACGCGCCGCGCCCGGTCTCGGGATTTCGTTCGACCAGGGTGACCCGGCAGCCGGCCTGGGCCAGCCGCCAGCCGAGCGACAGGCCGATGACGCCGCCGCCGACGATGGCGACGGAGGGGGGCGAGGCGGACGAATTCGGCGGATGAGCGTTCTGCATCTCGTGCATCCCTTCGCTGGCATGACCCAGATCAGGTGTTGTGGGTATGATCTCAGCCGCCGGACGATCCGAAGGCACCCCATGACACGTCGGTCCGGACCCTAGCACCGGCGGGTCGGGCGCTTCAATGCCCGCGACCGCGACCATGCGAGCCGCGTCTCCTCTCAGAACCATCGGAGCCGACCTGAATGTTCGACTTTCTGCGCCGCCAGCCGCGGCTGCTCGCCTCTGCGGGCCTTGGCATCGTCGTCGGTTTGCTGCTGCCGGCCGCATGGCCGCTGAGCCTGCGCATGATCGCCGGCTGGGACGTGGCGGCGGGGCTCTATCTGGCCTTGGCCTGGCTCATGATGATGCGGGCCGATACGGCGCATATCCGCGCCCATGCCCGCGGCGACGACGAGAGCCGCTGGGTTATCCTGCTGATGTGCGCAGGCGCGGCCACGACCAGCCTCGGCGCCATCGTCAGCCTGCTCGGCGACTTCAAGGACCTGCCGGCCGCCGACCGGGCGCCCCACCTGGCGCTCGGCGTCTTCACCATTCTGGTGTCCTGGTTCTTCCTGCATACGGTCTTCACGGTGCATTACGCCCATGAATTCTACGGCAACACGTCCGAGGGCGGCGGCAAGCCGGCGGCCCGCGGCGGCTTCGCCTTTCCCGGCAACGCCAAGGCCTGGAGCTATCTCGACTTTGCCTATTATTCCTTCACCATCGGCATGACCGCCCAGACGTCAGACATCGCGGTCACGACCACCGGCATGCGCCGCCTGACGCTGGCCCACGCCATCCTTACTTTCTTTTTCAATACGGTAATTCTCGCCTTCAGCGTCAATATCGCCGCGAGCCTACTTTGACAGGCGAATAATGAAATAAATTTTTTTGATAATAGCATTTTTAAATCAATTTAATAGACGGGTTTCATAGTAGAGTGCCCGCATAGACTGGGGAGCGGGCCCTGCCATGTCGTCCGAGGCGATTTTTCAACCATTGGGCGCCCCGTCAGCAATGTCGGGCGAGCGCGTAAGCCGCCGACAATACATGGTTGCGGTCGGCATCAGCATCGCCCTGGTCTTGACGGCCGCATTCGCGACCCCCTTTGCCAGGCTGCCGCTGCCGGCGGTACCGGGCTACATGACCGCGTTCGGCGCAGCGATGATCGTCATCAACCTGCTGCTGGCGGCGTTCCTGTTCAGCAAGGGCGCGATCGAGGATCGCGAGGACGCCGTTCGCCTGGGCACCGCATATTTCTTCATCGCGGCGATCTTCGTGCCCCTGACTGCGGCCTTTCCAGGCGGCTTCATGCCGAACCCGGTCATCGGTACGGCGGAAAGCGCCGTCTGGCTCTGGTGCTGCTGGCATCTGGGGTTCGGCCTCGCGATTCTGCGCTATGCGACGCTCGCCCGGCCGGCGCCCGGCGGGTCGTCGGTGCTGATGCCGATCGCCGTGGTGCTGGCTCTCGTCCTGGTGGCAGCGTTGATTTCGACGGTCTGGATCGATCAGTTGCCGGCGACGTTGCGCGACGACCAGACGCTGTTTTCCGGCTGGACCGCATCCATGCCGCTCTCGATCCTGGCGCTGCTCGTGATCGCCACCGTGGCGGTAGCGCGGCTTCGCGCCCGCACGCCGGAACAGGTCTGGCTGACGGTCGGCATGGTCGCCGCCTGCGTCGACGTCTGGCTGACCTATTGCGGATCCGAGCGGTTCTCGCTCGGCTGGTATCTCGCCAAATTCGGCAGCGTCTTCACCTCGCTCACCGTGATGATCTCGCTGTTCCACGACGTAACGCGACTCTACAGCCGGCTCGCCGTCGCGAACGCGGCGCTGCGCGATCTGGCCGGCCGGGACGGGTTGACCGGTCTGTTCAACCGGCGCCACCTGGACGCGGCGCTGGCGATGGAGTGGCTGCGTGCCCACCGGGAGCGCGTGCCGATCTCGGTGCTGATGATCGACGTCGATCATTTCAAGGGCTTCAACGACACCTATGGCCACCAGGAAGGCGACGCCTGCCTGAGGCGGCTTGCAGCAGTGCTGGTGGAGGCGACGCGTCGCCCGGCCGATCTGGCGGCTCGCTACGGCGGCGAGGAATTCCTGCTCTGCCTGCCCGGCACGTCATCCGAGGGCGCGCTCGAGGTCGCCTACAAGATCCGGGCGGCGGTGCGCGACATGGCGATTCCCCATGCTGCGAGCACGCAGCGCGTCGTGACGGTCAGCATCGGGCTGGCCGGCATGGTACCGCAGGACGGCGAAACGTCGGACGAATTGGTTGCGGCGGCGGATACCGGCCTCTACCGCGCCAAATCCGCCGGCCGCGACCGGGTGATGCAGGCCGACGTCCGGCGCTTTCAGCTGGGTGACGCGATCGACGCCACCATCCCGTTGGCGTCGCCGACCTGACCACGCCCGCTCAGCCGGCTTTCGCGGCCTGGCTCAGTGCCACCGCGACCGCCGGGTTCATCGCGTCGACCATCGACGTCGGCATCAGAATGGTGGCGCCGCGCTCCTTCGTCGTCTCATAGATGATATTCATGGCGCGTAGCTGCAGGGCGGCCGGATTGCCGGCATAAGTGTTGGCTGCGGCCAGGAACTGTTCGGCGACCGCGGCCTCGGCCGAGCCCAGGATGATGCGCGCTTCCTTCTCGCGCTCGGCCTGGGCCTGCCGGCTCATGGCGTCCTGCAGCCCGATCGGGATCGCCACGTCGCGGATCTCGACTGACAGGCACGACACGCCCCATTCGGCGGTCTTGGCGCCGATCACCTGCTTCAGCCGCTCGTCCGCGGCGCGCCGTTCGGCCAGCAGGGTCGACAGCAGCGAGGCACCGATCGTCTCGCGCAGCGAAGTCTGGGCGACGCGCTGGATGGCACGCATGTAGTCGGTGATCTCCAGTGCCGCGCGCTCGGCGTCATGGACCTGCCAGAACACGATGGCATCGACGCCGACCGGCACCGTATCCTTGGTCAGCGCCTGCTCGGCATTGATCTCGGTCGTCTGGATGCGCTGGTCGATCACCACGGTGACCCGGTCGATGAACGGCACGATGAAGAACCAGCCGGGACCCTTGATGCCCTTGAGCTGACCCAGGCGCAGCACCACCGCCTTTTCCCACTGGTCGGCGATCATCAGGCTCTGCGGCACCAGGACGGCGAGCAGGATCAGCGGGACGCCGACCACGAACAGGCGCAGGAGGACGATGCTGGCGATGCCCGCGGCCAGCAGCAGGCCGGCGAGCAGGGTCGCGGGCGCGTTCACGCTTCTCATGTCGGTTGCTCCAGAGTGGCGAGGATCGCGCGCGCGATCAGCGCCGGGTCGAGCCCGGCCGCGCGGGCGGCGGCGATGGTCTTGGCGGCCAGCGCCTGGGCTTCCAGGTCGTGGCGCACCGGGTCGAGCGGCGGCGGTGGCGTGGCGACGAAGGTGCCGCGCCCGCGCGTGGTCACCAGCACGCCGTCGCGCTCCAGCTCGGCATAGGCGCGCTGCACCGTGTTGAGATCGATCTTGAGCGCGACCGCCACCTGCCGCATGGTCGGCAATTGCGCGCCGGGCAGCAGAACCCCGGCACCGATCGCCTGCAGCAGCTGCTCGCGCAGCTGAATGTAGATCGGGATGCCGGTGTCGGCGATATGAAGGCGATCGAGCATGGATTGCTCTATTATATGAATAATTTCATACAATGACCCGATGCTTGTCGTAGGTCAAGTATCGGCCGACCGCCGGCGGCACCTGATCAATCGATCCATCCAAGAGTTCACAAGTCCCGTTCCGCTATCGCTTCTCGGAAAAGGACGGGGGTATCGGCAACGGGATAGGGTGGGCGATGAACTGCCTTGGATGTCGCTGAGAGCGAACGTCGGCACGTCACCGGGCTAGCCCGACGGCTCGCGCCTTATTCTCTCCACATCCATGGGATTTCCTCGCGAAAGCATGGCCATCGGGCCTGAACGGCGGCACGATGGGAGCGCCGCACAGGTGCTGCCGGCCCAACTCTCGTTCAGGAAAGTACCGTCATGATCCCGTCCGGCGACGCGCCGCTGCCCGACCGACGCCCCGCTCTGCGGCCCCTGCCGGTCGTCATCTTCGGCTCCCGCTGGCTGCAGGTGCCGCTCTATCTGGGGCTCATCGTCGCCCAGGGCGTCTATGTCGTGCTGTTCCTGAAGGAACTCTGGCACCTGGTCACCCACGCGACCGTGTTCGACGAGCAGCAGATCATGCTGCTGGTGCTGGGCCTGATCGACGTCGTCATGATCTCGAACCTGCTGATGATGGTCATCGTCGGCGGTTACGAGACCTTCGTCTCGCGCCTGCGGCTCGAAGGCCACCCGGACCAGCCGGAATGGCTCGACCATGTGAACGCGGGCGCGCTCAAGATCAAGCTGGCCATGGCGATCATCGGCATCTCGTCGATCCACCTGCTGCGCACCTTCATCGGCGTCGGCAATCTGGGATCGCCCGACAATACCGGGTACACCCAGGCCGGCGTCATCCTGCAGACCGCCATCCACGTGGTGTTCATCCTGTCGGCGATCGGCATCGCCTATGTCGACCGGCTGGGCCAGCCGGTCTATGGCGACCGGCACTGAGCGGCTGCTAGCGCCCCACGCGCCGCTTTTCGATCAGCAGTTCCACCGGCCCGCTGAACGGGTAGAGGAACTGCCGGAAGAAGTTGCCCGGGATCGGCTTCACCGTACCGTACTGCTGCGGCCAGCGTTCCTTCGGCTGGTGATAGGTCCGGAACAGCAGGTCGAGCACGGGGGTGTGGGCGCAGTAGTTCCGGTCCAGCGCTTCCTCGTCCGACGCATGGTGCCAATGGTGGAACTGCGGCGTGACGATCACGTAGCGCAGCCAGCCCAGATCCATCGCGATGTTGGAATGGATCAGCACGCCCTGGATCGAGACGAAGATGATGTAGGCGAAGATCGTGTCCTGGGGGAAGCCCAGGAGGAAGATCGGCACCAGGATGGTCGAGCGGGTCGCCAGGATCTCGAAGACGTGCAGGCGCGAGCCGGACAGCCAGTCCATGTGCTGCGGCGAATGATGGACCGCATGGAAGCGCCATAGGAACGGCACCTCGTGGTAGGCCCGGTGGGTGATATATTCGACCGCGTCGGCCGCCAGGATGACCAGCAGGAAGCGCACGAAGCCGGGCAGGCGCTCGACATGCCCCTGGACCCAGCCGTTGACCGCCCAGCCGAACAGGCCGTGGGCGAAATGGGTCGAGACCACCAGGAAGATGCCGATCAGCAGGTGGTTGACGCCGAAATAGGCGAGATCGAGCTTCCAGCCCTGGCGGAACACCGGCTGTTCCGGCACGACGCGCGGGAAGATCCGTTCCAGCAGGATGAAGGCCGATCCGGTGAAGAACAGATCGAGCACCAACCAGTCGAGGCCGATGTAGTTCGGCCCCTGGGTGAAATCCTGGTACGGCACGTAGGGCCCGCCCAGCAGCAGCGCCAGCAGCACCGCGCAGATGCCGGCAGCGCCGAGCCGCTTGCGGCGGTTGATGATGAAGGTCACGAGCCCGAGGAAGGTGGCGCAGCCCATGGCCAGCGCCAGGGTCAGGCGCAGGAAGCCCATGTCGTAGTGCGGGCGCAGCTCAGGCGTCGTCAGCAGGGCCGGAAAGCGCAGGCACAACACCGCGAGGATGCTGAGCAATCCGATGGAGAGCGAGGTATATCCGCTGATCCGTCCGTCGCCGAATTTGAACCCAGGATCGGGCGTTTCCATGCTCGTCTCGTTCCTCATCCAACCTGCGCGCCCGGCATTCGACTGCCGGTCGCAACCGGGCGCCATGGTGCCTGGAGCATTGCGCCGGAACAAGGGGCAGGTCGCAGCCGCAACGACAGGCTTTCGAACCGGCAACCGAGAGTTTACGGCTTGACTTGGTGGCGGCCGATCGGTAGTCTCCATAAATGAACGAACGATCGTTCATTTATGGAGACTTGATACTCGTGCGGGATGGACGACCGACCAAGGAAAAGATCAGGCAGGCGGCGTTGCTGCTGTTCGTCGACCGCGGCGTCGATGCCGTGTCGCTGCGCGACATCGCCGAGGCGGTCGGCATCCGTCCCAGTACGATCTACGTCCATTGGAAATCGCGCGAGGCGCTGGTCTCGGCACTGTTCACCGAGGGCTATGCCGCCTATGGCGGGCGAATCGCCGACGCGATGGCGGGGCAGGCGTCGTTTCCGGGCAAGCTCGAAGCGGCCATCCGCCTGGTGTGCCGCCTCGAAAGCGAGGATGCCACCCTGTTCAAGTTTCTGCTGCTGACCCAGCACGGCGGCCTGCATGCGGTCGCCGACGGCGATGCCAACCCGATCGACCTCCTGGCCCGCATGGTGCGCGATGCCGTTGCGGCGGGCACCGTCACCGGCTGGGACCCGGACCTGCTGACCGCGGTCATCGTCGGTGCCGTGGTCCAGGCCGCGACCTTCCGGCTCTATGGCCGCATCGGTCGCAGCCTGGCCCAGATGGCCGACGAGATCGTGGCCCTCTGCCTGGCGATCGCCACCAGCCGGCATCCTGCCCAAGCATAGTCACCTCTTTCCACCCATCACCCCGAACGTCACCGGATCCGGAGACAGCAATGTCCGAATCGCTCATCAAATCGCGCCGCTTCCTGCCTCTGCTCGTGACGCAGACGCTGGGCGCGCTCAACGACAACCTGTTCAAGAACGCGCTGGCCGTGCTCATTCTCTACAAGATGATGATCGCCGGCGGCGAAAGCCTGGTGGCGCTGGCCGGCGGCGCCTTCATCCTGCCCTATGCCGCGCTGTCGGCCACGGCCGGCCAATTGGCCGACCAGCACGACAAGGCGCGGCTGATCCGCATCGTCAAGCTCTACGAGATCGGCCTCATGGTGCTGGCGGCCGCCGGCTTCCTGATCGGCAATCTGCCGATGCTGTTCGCCGTGCTGTTCGGCCTCGGCATCCAGGCGACCTTCTTCAGCCCGCTCAAATACGGCATCCTGCCCGATCACCTGGCCGAAACCGAGCTGGTGCGCGGCAATGCGCTGATCGAAGCCGGCACATTCGGCGGCATCCTGGTCGGGACCATCGCCGGCGGCGCGCTGATCCTGCTGGATGCTGGTCCGGTCATCGTCTCGGGCCTGGGCATCGTCATGGCGCTCGTCGGTGCGTTCGCGGGCTACAAGGTGTTGCCGGCGCCGTCGAAATCGGCGCCGACGCCCGTGTCGTGGAACATCCTTCGCGAAACCGTAGCACTGGTGAAATCAGCCCGGCCGAACCGACCGGTCTGGCTGTCGATCCTGGGGCTCAGCTGGTTCTGGACCATCGGCGCCACCCTGCTCGCCGAATTCCCGGTGGTCGCCAAGAACACGCTGCATGCCGACAGCCAGGTCGTGACCCTGCTGCTGACCGTGTTCGCCGTCGGCGTCGGCGCCGGCTCCATCCTGTGCGGCCGGCTGCTCAAGGGCGAGGTCTCGGCCCGGCACGTGCCGTTCGCCGCTCTGGGATTGTCTCTGTTCACCTGGGATTTCGCGCGGACCTGCGCCTCGGCCGGCGATCTCGCCTCGGTCTTCGACGTGGTCCGCAGCTTTGCCGGCTGGCACATGTTCGGCGACCTGTTCCTGCTCGCGATGTGCGGCGGCGTGTTCTCGGTGCCGCTCTACGTCATCCTGCAGGAACGGTCGGACCCGGCGCGCCGCTCGCGCATGGTCGCCGCCAACAACGTGATGAACGCGGGCTTCATCGTGGCCGGCGCCATCGTCACCGGCGCGCTGGCCGCCCTCGGCATGGCCGGCACGACCATCCTGGTACTGGCCGCCGCCGCTAACCTGGTCGTCGCCGTACAGATCTGCCGGCTGCTGCCGCAAGAGATGTTCCGCTCGATCCTGCGCTGGTATTTCCAGACCTTCCATCGAGCCGAGATTGTCGGGATGGAGCATGCGCTGGCGGTCGGCGACAAGGCGGTCGTCGTCGTCAACCACCTGTCGTTCCTCGACGGCTGCTTCGTCGCGGCCTACCTGCCGGGATCGCCGGTGTTCGCGATCGACACATTGCAGGCGGCGAAGTTCTGGTACCTGAAATACGTGGTCGACGTGTTCGCGGTCGACCCGATGAACGCCATGGCGACGAAGTCGATGGTCAAGGCGGTCAAGGAAGGCCGGGTGCTGGTGATCTTCCCGGAAGGCCGCATCTCGGTCACCGGGGGCCTGATGAAGATCTACGACGGCCCGGGCACGATCGCCGACAAGGCCGACGCGCCGGTGCTGCCGATCCGGATCGAGGGGTTGCAGTTCCACAAGACCTCGCGCATGGGCGACAAGCTGCGCCAGCGCTGGTTCCCCCGGTTCCGCATGACCGTCCTGCCGCCGCGCCCCGTCGATGTTCCGGCCGAGCTCAAGGGCAAGCGGCGGCGCGAACTGCTGACGGCCTTCATGGGCGACGTCATGACCGAGGCCGCGTTCCGGCCGGAGAATGCGGATAATTCGCTGTTCGCCGCCCTGCTCGAGGCTCGGGCCAAGTTCGATCGCGGGCAGGCGATCATTGCCGATGCGCTGCGCAACGAGGCGACCTATTCCCGGATCGTGCTGGGTGCGGCGATACTCGGCCGCAAATTTGCAGCCCTGTCGAAACCGGGCGAACGGGTCGGTCTGTTGTTGCCGAATTCGGTTGCCGTGGTGATCGCGTTCTTCGGCCTGCATGCCTACGGCCGGGTGCCGGCGATGCTGAACTTCTCGGTCGGCAGCGACAGCATGCTGGCCGCCTGCGGGGCGGCCGAGCTCAGCACGATCGTCACCTCGCGCGCCTTCGTCGAGAAGGGCAAGCTCGACAAGCTGATCGAGGCGATTTCGACCCGGGCGCGGGTCGTCTATCTGGAGGACCTGCGCGCCTCGGTCGGCCTGTGGGACAAGCTGGCAGGCAAACTCGCCAGCTGGCGGCCGCGCCGTCTGCCCGGTGCCGCGACCGATCCGGATGCGGCGGCGGTCGTGTTGTTCACCTCCGGCTCGGAAGGCACGCCCAAGGGCGTGGTGTTGAGCCATCGCAGCCTGCTGTCCAACTGCGGGCAGGTGCGCTCGGTCGTCGACATCAACCCGTCGGACAAGCTGTTCAACGCGCTGCCGGTGTTCCACTCGTTCGGCCTGACCGGCGGCACCCTGCTGCCGCTGACCTCCGGCGTCCGCACCTTCTTCTATCCCTCGCCACTGCATTACAAGTTGGTGCCGGAGCTGGTTTACGCCGAGCAATCGACCATCATGTTCGGCACGGACAGCTTCCTCACCGGCTATGCCCGCAAGGCGAAGCCGGAGGACCTGCGTTCGCTGCGCTTCCTCGTCGCCGGTGCGGAGCGGGTCAAGGCCGAAACCCGGGCGATCTTCTGGGAGAAGTTCCAGAAGCCGATCTATGAGGGCTATGGCGCTACCGAGCTGGCGCCGGTCGTGTCGCTCAACACGCCGTCGCATTTCCGCACCGGCACGGTCGGTCGCCTGCTGCCGGGGATCGAGCATCGCCTGGAGCCGGTGCCGGGCATCGACAAGGGCGGACGGCTGTTCGTCAGCGGGCCGAACGTCATGTCGGGCTACCTGAAGGCCGATGCGCCGGGCGTGCTGCAGCCGCCGGCGGACGGCTGGTACGACACCGGCGACATCGTCGACATCGATGCGGACGGCTTCGTCACCATCCTCGGCCGGGCGAAGCGCTTCGCCAAGATCGCCGGCGAGATGGTCTCGCTGTCCGTCGCCGAGAACCTGGCCCAGGCGGTCTGGCCCGACGAGGCCCATGCGGTCGTGGCGGCGCCGGATCCGCGCAAGGGCGAGCGGCTGATCCTGGTCACTTCGCGCCGGGACGCCGCCGCCGCCGACCTCATGGCCGGCGCCAAGGCGCGGGGCATCGCCGAAATCATGGTGCCGCGGCAGATCCTGGTCGTCGACAAGGTGCCGCTGCTGGGCACCGGCAAGGTCGACTATCCGGCGGTCAAGGCGCTGGCCGACGCCAGCGCGCTCGCGGCGTGACGGCTCGCGGCGGGCCTGGCTTAGAGCAGGCTCGCCGCAATGTTGACCGTGAGGGCGAGCACGACCGTGTTGTAGAAGAACGACAGCATGGCGTGGATCGTCGCGACCCGGCGCAGGATACGCGAGCGGATCGCCACGTCGGACACCTGGCAGGTCATGCCGATGCACATGGAAAAATACATGAAGTCCCAGTAATCGGGCTGCACGTCGTCGGGAAAGGCGAGGGCCGAGGGGCCTTCCTTGCGCTGGCGCGGCCCGAAATATTCGTACGCATAGGCCTGGGCGAAGATCACGTTGACCAGGATCCAGGACGAAATCAGCGTCAGACCGCTCAGGCCCACATGCCAATAGACCGTCTCCGCCGGCATCTGGCGCAGGTTGCCCAGCACCTGGCCGATCGCGAACAGGGTCGCGACCGCAGAGCCGGCGACCAGGCCCAGGATCACCCAGCGCGTGTCGTACTGCATGAAGGCGCGCCGCCGCAGTTGGCGGGGGCTGGAGCGCAGCATCATGATGAAGGCGAAGATCAGATAGAGTCCGCTGGCGACGTTCCAGCCGACGAGCACGCGCAGGGCGGCACCCATGCTGGGCGGCAGCAGGGCGCCGACGGCGATGCCGATCAGGGTCGATAGGTACAGCCGCGGCCGGGCGGTCAGCAGCCGGCGAAGCGGCGTGCGGAACACGCGCGGGGTCATGGCGCCAGTCTAGGACAGCGGGCGTCGCCGCTGCAATCCTGCGACGAAATCTGCCGCAGCCCGCGGTACCCGTCATTCCCGGCGTGGCCGTCTGCCGCGCGTCCCCGCGGTGGACGCGCGGAAAACCCTGCGCTAAACCCACGGGCATGGCCGGGATCTCTTCCCCGGCCCCCGGAACCAAACGGATTTGTGTATCTGATGACGCGATCGATCTCGGCCGGTTCAAAGGCTTTTTCGGCGGTTCTGCTGCTCGGTCTCATGGCGGTCCCGCTTCCGGCCGCGGCGCACGCGATCCTGATGGAATCGGTGCCGGCGGTGAACGCCACCGCCCAGGGGCCGGACATCGCGTTCGACCTGCGCTTCAACAGCCGCATCGATCACAAGCGCTCGCGCCTGACGCTCACCTTGCCGGACCAGAGCCAGCGGGTGCTGCCGATCGACCTAGCCGGCGCGGACGATCGGCTCGACACCAAGGCGAGCCTGCCGCCCGGCGCCTATACCCTGCGCTGGCAGGTTCTGGCGATCGACGGCCACATCACCCGCGGCGACGTGCCCTTCACCGTCGGAGGGAACTGAACCGCCATGGCGCTGCTCATCGACCTGTTCGGCTACCTGTCGGTCCTGCTGCACGGGCTGACCATCGTCGCCCAATCCATGGCGCTGGGCGGCATCCTGTTCCTGGTGTTCCTGGCGCGGCCGTTCGCGGACGAGCTGGGCGCGGTCGGCGACGACATCGTGGCGCGCACGCGACGCATCGCCGGCTGGTCGGCGGTCGCCCTCATCGTCTGCGAGGCTGCGACCATCGCGCTGCAGGGTGCAGTCCTGGTCGGCACGGTCGACCTCGGTTTCAACGACGTCATGACCGCCGATTTCGCCGTCGCCGGCCAGATCAAGATCCTGGCGGCGCTGCTGCTGGTCGTGCTCGCCTTCGGCTTCCGACGCGCGTCGCGGCCGCTGATGATCGGCGTCGTGATCCTGGAGCTGGTGGCGGCGACGCTCACGACCCACGCCAATGCCCGGCTCGAGGGCCGCGTGCCGCTGCTGATCGTCGAAGGGCTGCACCAGCTGGGCGCCGCGATCTGGATCGGCGGCATCCCCAGCTTCGTCATGGCGCTCGGCCGCTGCCACGACGGCAGCGCCTGGCGCCGGATCGGCAAGCGCTTCTCCCAGATGTCGATGGTCGGCGTCGCCTGCATCCTCGTGTCGGGCGCCACCATGACCTATCTCTACGTCGGCGATGTGGCCGGCTTCTATGGCACGGCCTACGGCGTCATGGTCGGCGCCAAGATGGCGATGTTCGCCGGCCTGCTGGCGCTGGGCGGCATGAACTACCTGCTGGTCGAGCGGCTGCGCGGCAATCCGGCAACGCCGGTCGGTCGGCTGAAGCGCTTCGCCGAGGTCGAGATCGGCATCGGTTTCACCCTGTTCTTTGCAGCCGCCTCGCTGACCTCGGTGGCGCCGGCGATCGACCTGTCGACGGACCGGGTCAGCTGGTCCGAAATCGTCGAGCGCAACACGCCGCAGGTCCCGTCGCTCTCCTCGCCCGACCACGCATCGCTCGCCCTGCCGGCGCTGCAGCAGAAGCTGGACCAGGAGGCCGAGGAGCAGAAGAAGAACCCGCCGGCCGCCTTCGTTCCCGGCTCCGGCCTGCTGCCGCCGCGCAATCTCGATGACATCAGGTGGTCGGAATATAATCACCATTGGTCCGGCCTGTTCGTGCTGCTGATGGGGCTGGCGGCGCTGGCCAACCAGGCGAAGCTCGCGCGACCGGTGACGAAACATTGGCCGCTCGTGCTGCTGGGCCTCGCCGTCTTCCTGTTCCTGCGGTCCGATCCGGAGGTCTGGCCGCTGGGCGAGGAGGGGTTCTGGGTCAGTTTCCGCGACGTCGAGGTCGTGCAGCACCGCATGTTCGTGGCCCTGACCCTGGTATTCGGCCTGTTCGAATGGCGCGTGCGGGTCGGCGGCCTGGCCAAGACGAAGGCCGCCCTGGTGTTCCCGCTGATGACGGCACTGGGCGGCGCCCTGCTGCTGACCCATCAGCACGCGATCGCCAATGTGAAGGACCAGCTGCTGATCGAGCTCACCCACACGCCGCTGGCGCTCGCCAGCGTAGCGGCGGGCTGGTCACGCTGGCTGGAAATCCGACTGGATCCGCCGGGCAACAAGATCGCCGGCTGGGTCTGGCCGGTCTGCTTCATCTTCATTGGCTTCCTGTTGCTGTCTTATCGAGAGATCTGACCGCAATTTCCTGTACAGTTGACGCACCGGTTTGGTGAGACGGAAAGCGGAGGCAGCATGACGTCGCTCTTCAAGACGGGCCGGCAGGCCGATCCCTGCACCATGGTGATCTTCGGCGCGTCGGGCGATCTGACCAAGCGGTTGCTCGTCCCGGCGCTCTACAATCTGAAGCACGCCGGCCTGCTGCCCGAAGGCTTCCGGCTGATCGGCGTCGCGCGCAGCGAGCATCCGAACGAGGAATTCCGCGAGGATTTCACCAAGGCGATCAAGGATTTCGCGACGACCGACGTCGACATGAACGAATGGGACGATCTGGTCTCGCGCGTGTCTTACCAATCGGGCGCGTTCGACGATCCGGCGACCTACCAGGCGCTGCTGGACGACCTGACCGCAGCGGGCGGCGGACCGGATTCGATCGGCAATTGCCTGTTCTACCTTGCGACGGCACCGGATTTCTTCTCGACCATCGTCGAGCGCCTGGCCGCGTCCGGGCTGACCCGGGAACAAGGCGAGACCTGGCGTCGGGTGATCGTCGAGAAGCCGTTCGGCCACGATCTGGCCTCGGCCCGGGCGCTCAACGCCGATCTGCAGGCGGTGCTGGCCGAGCGGCAGATCTATCGGATCGACCATTACCTGGGCAAGGAGACGGTCCAGAACATCATGGTGTTCCGCTTCGCCAACGGCATCTTCGAGCCGCTATGGAACCGCGACCATATCGACCATGTGCAGATCACGGTGGCGGAGACGGTGGGCGTCGAGACGCGCGGCGATTTTTACGAAAAGACCGGCGCGCTGCGCGACATGATCCCCAACCACATGTTCCAGCTGCTGTCCTTCATCGGCATGGAGGCGCCGACCTCGTTCGCCGCCGACGCGCTGCGTTCGGAAAAGGTCAAGGTGCTGGATTCCGTCCGTCCGCTCGACGCGGCCTCCGTCCTGACGGATGCGGTGCGCGGCCAATATGGGGCGGGCGTGCTCAATGAAAAGCCGGTCTGGGCCTATCGGGCGGAGCCCAAGATCGCGGCGGACTCCATGACCGAGACCTATGCCGCCCTGAAGCTCAACATCGACAATTGGCGCTGGGCCGGCGTGCCGTTCTACATGCGCACCGGCAAGCGGCTGCCGCGCCGGATGAGCGAGATCGCGATCCAGTTCAAGCGGGCGCCGATCGCCGTGTTCCGCGACACGCCGGTCGAGGATGTCGGCTCGAACCTGCTGGTGATCCGCATCCAGCCGGACGAGGGCGTATCGCTGCAGTTCGGCGCGAAGATCCCGGGCACCGCGCTCGACATCGGCAATGTGAAGATGAACTTCCAGTACAAGGATTATTTCCAGTCGGCGCCCTCGACCGGCTACGAAACCCTGATCTACGACGCCATGATCGGGGACGCGACCCTGTTCCAACGCGCCGACAACGTCGAGGCCGGCTGGAAGGTGGTGCAGCCGGTGCTCGACGCCTGGGCCAACCGCCGGCCGCGCGATTTCCCGAACTACGAGGCCGGTACCCAGGGACCGCGCCAGTCCGACGAACTGCTGGCACGCGACGGGCGGGTCTGGCGCAAGATTTGAGCGTCGCCCCGGCTCAAACTTTCAGCTTGTAGAGCGTCCAGGCCGCGATCGAATTGCTGTCGCGGATCTCGCCGGACCGTATCATGTCCTCGAAGGCATCGACGGTCACCTTGCGCACGGTCATGTCCTGTTCCTCGATCTCGGGCGCACGCTCGGTCTGGGTCAGGTCCGTGGCCAGGAACACATGACAGCCGTGGCTTGCCATGCCGTAGGCGCAATAGAAGAAGCCGAGCGGCGTCAACTCGGCCGCGATCAGGCCCGCCTCCTCGCGCAATTCGCCGGCGGCGACCTCGGCCGGATCCGCATCGGGCCGGTCGTGCCAGGCGCCCTGGGGGAATTCCGCGAACCTGCCCTCGACCGGATAGCGATATTGCTCGACCAGCCACAGGTGGTCGCCCTGGCGCGGGATGATCAGCGTGAAGTCGATCTTGTCGATGACGCCATAAAGACCACGCGAACCATCGGCGCGCTCGATGACGTCCTCGCGCACCTTGGTCCAGGTATTCTGATAGACGAGCTTGGACGAGACGGTCTTGATCATCGGACTTCCGGTCGTTGTGGCAACGCCAGCCTATCGCGTCATATGAACCAAATCCCGGCATTTCCCGTTGTTCCTGACGAAGCGAGGCGATGGCTCGCAGCGTTCAGACGATCGGAGCGGCCAAAAAAATGAAAAGAATTTCGATCTTCGGCGGGTTGGCGGTATCCCTGTTCGCCCTGCCGGCCCTGGCGCAACAGACCGCCTACACCACCACCAGCGTCAATATCGAGGCCGGTCCGGCGCCGGACTATCCGTCGCTCGGCAGCTTCGGTCCCGGCACGCCCGTGACGCTCTATGGCTGCCTCGACGGCTACAACTGGTGCGACGTGTCGTACCAGGACGCGCGCGGCTGGGTCGATGGCCAGGCGCTGGCCTATCCCTATGAAGACCAGCGCGTGCCGATCGCGGTCTATGGGCCGCAATTGAGCCTGCCGGTCGTCACCTTCTCGTTCGGCGACTATTGGGGACGCCACTATCACGACCGGCCGTTCTATGCCGAGCGCGAGCGCTTCGAACGCCATGCACCACCGCCACCGCCGCGGCATCGCGAGGCGCCGCCGCCGTTGCCGCCGCGCGGCCATCCGCCCGAGGGCGGCCGACCGCCAGGTCCGCCGGAGCATCAGCCCGCGGGCCATCCGCCGGAACACGTGGCACCGGTGCCGCATCCGGAGCCGGCCATCCGGCCCGAGCCGCATCCGGAGCCCGGCGCGCGACCGCCCGAGCCGCATCCTCAGCCTGTGCCGCACCCGCAACCCGAGGCACGTCCGCCTGAGCCCCATCCCCAGCCGGCGCCAGCGGCCCGTCCGGCCGAGCCGCCGCATCCTCAGCCGGCGCCGCACCCGCAACCCGAGGCACGTTCGCCGGAGCCTCACCCCCTGCCGGCACCAGCGGCCCGCCAGGCCGAGCCGCCGCATCCTCAGCCGGCGGCCCATCCGGCGGAAGAGCATCGCGAGCCGCAGGGCGAGGCGCCCCATCAGTAGCGTTGGTTGACCGAGACCGGTCCGGTGGTTCGCGCCGCCGGGCCGGCTCGCCTCAGCGGCGGAGCGCGAACGCCACGGTCATGATCACGCCGATCGCGATGATGACCATACGCAGATGGCTCTGCTTCATGCGTTTGGCGACGACCGGGCCGGCGACGCCGCCCAGGATCGCACCCACGAACATGATCGCCGTCTGATCCCACCACACCTTGCCGGCAAGGACGAAGCAGACGACCGCGGCCGCGTTGAGCGTGCCGGCCAGCAAGGTCTTCATTGCATTCATGCGGTGGATGTCGTCGAGCCCGAACAGGCCGAACATCGCCAGCATCAGGATGCCGATGGCGCCCCCGAAATAGCCGCCGTAGATCGCGATCGCGAACTGCACCGACAGCAAGGTTGCCGGGCCGATCCGCACGAGCCGTTTCAGATAGGGCGTCGCATGCCTGCCGACGGCGAACAGCAGGGTGGCGGCCCCCAGGAGCCAGGGGATGGCCGCATCGAACGTCCGCTGTGGCGTCCAGAGCAGCAGCAACGCTCCCAGCACGCTGCCGATCAGGCTGACGCCCAGGATGGCGCCCATGCCGACGCCGTCGAACGGCTTGAAATCCTTGCGATAGGCCCAGGCGCTGACGAAGCTGCCGGGAAAGAGCGCCACCGTGCTGGATGCGTTGGCGATGATCGACGGCACGCCGGCGAAGACGAGCGCGGGAAACGTGAGGAACGAGCCGCCGCCGGCGACCGCGTTCATGATGCCGGCGCCGAACGCGGCGGCGAAGAGCAGAAGATCTGCGAGCATGTCGATGGATCGAATAGGGATAAGCGGGCCGCCGGGCAAGCGCTAATCGGCGGGCGGCGCGTCGCTCCGGCGCATCCAGCGGTCGACGATGCGGATCAGGCCGCGCGGATCGAACGGCTTGGCGACATGGTCGACCATGCCCGCGGCGAGGCAGCGCTGCCGGTCGCCCTCCATGGCGTTGGCGGTCAGCGCCACGATCGGCACGGCACGCGCTGCCTCGGACAGCGCCCTGATCCGCCGCGTGGCTTCAAGCCCGTCCATGCCCGGCATCTGGACGTCCATCAGCACCAGGTCGGGCAGTCTCTCCGCGATCCGGTCGATCGCCGCTTGTCCGCTGGACGCGATCTCGACCGCGAATCCTGCCTGGGACAGGATTTCATCGACGACCATACGATTGATGAGATTGTCTTCGACGACGAGAATTCGTCCGCCGCGAGGGGTGGCGACGGCAGGGGCGGCCGGGGCCGCGTCAGTCGTTGCCGCTGTCTCGATCGGCATGCCGAGCGGCAGGGTGAACCAGAACCGGCTGCCGCCGCCGGGGCGCGGCTCAGCACCGATCCGGCCGCCCATCAGCTCGACCAGCTGGCGCGAGATGTGGAGGCCGAGGCCGGTGCCGCCGAAGCGGCGCGCGATGGTGCCGTCGGCTTGCTCGAAGCGCTGGAACAGCCTGTCGATCGTGGCCGGGTCCAGCCCGATGCCGGTGTCGCAGACCTCGATCGCAATATCCCGGCCGTCCTGCGCGGCCATCGCCGCAATGGCCACTCCGCCGGTTTCGGTGAATTTCACGGCGTTCGAGATCAGGTTCAGCAGCACTTGCCGGATCCGCCCCGGGTCGCCCAGCACATGGCCCGGACCCAGGCCACCGGCCGGCCGGTCGCGACGCAGCGTCAGCGCACGCTCGCGGGCTTTTGGTGCCATCAGCCGGATCGCGCCGTCGATCAGCGCATCCAGATCGAACGGGATCGCCTCGAGCGAGAGCTTGCCGGCCTCGAGCTTCGAGACGTCGAGCACGTCGTCGATGATGCCGAGCAGCGTCTCGGCGGAATTCCCCACGGTTTCGGCATAGAAGCGCTGGCGCTCGTCCAGCCCGCTGTCGAGCAGCAGGTGGTTCATCCCGATGATGCCGTTCATCGGTGTGCGGATTTCGTGGCTCATCATGGCGAGGAATGCCGATTTCGCCGAGTTCGCCCGATCCGCCGTCTCCTTCGCCTGCATGATCTCGCGCTGCTGGCGTTTCAGTTCGGAAATATCGACGTGGCTGCTATAGGCGATTCCGTCCGGACCGGGCTGCTCGATGACGCGGAGCCAGCGGTCGCGCGGCAGCTGCACCTCGAACGGCGCGCCGGCGAAACGCCGATGCTCGACCAGGATCTGCGACCAGTGCTCGTCGGAACGGGGCGGGGTCTGATAGGGCGACTGTGCCTGCCAGATCGCGGCGAGCAACTCTTCATAGCGCCGGCCGATCGCCTCCTCCCGGCTGGCCAGGCCATACAGCAGCAGGCAGGGTTCGTTCAGCTGGGTGATCCGGCCCTGGGCGTCCAGCAGCATCACGCCGTCGGCGACGTTCGCCATGATCGCACTGTCGTTGACCGCGGATGCGCTGCCGAGTGCGTGGGCCGCGACGGGATCGCCGCCCCCCGGTGCTGCGATCTGGGTCCAGATGCGGATGCGGCCGCCATCGGCCAGTGCCTGGGACCCGACCCGAAGCCAATGCCCGCGATGCTCGAACACGAACGGGCGGGTTTGCGCGCGGTGGCGGGCGACGCCGTCGGCGACGTAGCGGTCGATATGGGGCAACTCCCCGGCGCCCAGCCGGAGCCGGTAGAACCGGTAGAGATTCTCGCTATAGGGCTCGCCTTCGCGCAATGCGCCGTCATGCTCGGGAAACAGCCGCAGGAAGGTACGATTCCACAAGACCGTGCGGTCGTCGTCGTCGAACAGGCAGACGGCGACATTCAGGCTGTCGAGAAGTTCGGCCATCTGGCCATATGACGCCCACTTCGGGTCCATCGAAAATTCCGCGCGTTCTCCGTGATCTTCCACTCTCCTAGGCTGTCGAGGTTAACGCTTTGTTCAGCGTGGGACGGTCCCGACCGATTCCAGGCGAGGCCGGGATGGCGCGGCAAATTCCCGGGCGGCCCGCAGCCGTCGGCGCCGGCGAACGGCGTCGGCCGATGGCGCGGGCCGCGGGATCGACGACGGCAATCCCATCCACGCGCCCGAACGTCCGGCAATCGGTCGGCCGAGACGCCCGAGACAAGAGCGCAGGCGGGGTCGCCTGCGCCGAAGAAGCGTTTGACAGGCCAAGGGCGAATGCCCAACTTTCCGGGAAGCCCGTTCACGCTCTTGATGAAGGTTCTCAGCCTTGGATACCGGACATACTCCTGGCAGCTTGAAGATCGACGGCGACCGCCTGCGCTCCCTCTATCTGAAGTTCTTCGCCGAGCGTGGCCATGCCGTGATCCCGAGCGCCTCGGTCATCCCGGAGAACGACCCGAGCGTGCTGTTCACGACCGCGGGCATGCACCCGCTCGTGCCCTACCTGATGGGCCAGCCCCATCCGGCCGGCACCCGCCTGGTCGATACGCAGAAGTGCATCCGCACCAACGACATCGAGGAAGTGGGCGACGCCACCCATCTGACCTTCTTCGAGATGCTGGGCAACTGGTCGCTGGGCGATTACTTCAAGGAAGAGTCGATCACCTGGAGCTGGGAATTCCTGACCAGCCCGGATTGGCTCGCGATCCCGAAGGAACGCATCGCGGTCAGCTGCTTCGGCGGCGGTCTGGGCGTCGAGCGCGACGAGGTTTCCTACCAGGTCTGGCGCAAGCTGGGCGTGCCGGAAGAGCGCATCGCGTTCCTGGGCATCGAGGACAATTGGTGGGCGGCCGGTGACGAAGGCCCGTGCGGTCCCGATACCGAGATCTTCTACAACCCGATCGGCGGCACCTGCGAGCGCGGGACCGACTGCCGGCCCGGCTGCCCGTGCAACCGCTGGGTCGAGATCTGGAACAACGTGTTCATGGCCTATAGCCGTTCGGCGGGCCAGATCTCGGAGCTGCCGAAGCGGAACGTCGATACCGGCATGGGCCTGGAGCGTACGTTGGCCGTGTTGAACCGGGTCGAGACGGTCTACGAGACTTCGTCGTTCCGGCCGATCGTCGAGGCGCTGATCGCCAAGGGCAAGTTCTCCGAGGCGGAGATCCGCGCGACGCCTGCGTTGCTGCGGGCCCTGCGCGTCATCAGCGACCATCTCCGCACCTCGGTCTTCGTCATCGGCGACGAGCGCGGCACGACACCGTCGAACCAGGGCGCCGGCTATGTGCTGCGCCGCCTGATCCGCCGCGCCATCCGCTTCTGCGATACGCTGGGCATCCAGCCGACCGACTGGGTCGAGACCCACAAGGTGGTGATCGGCCTGTTCGGCGATGCTTACCCGGAACTGCGGCAGAATGCCGAGCGGATCGCCCATGAGCTGACGCTCGAATACAAGCGATTCGACACCACCTTGAAGACCGGCATCCGCCTGCTGGGCAAGGAGATCGAGGACCTGAAGACGCAGAACCAGAACGTGCTGCCGGGCGAAGCGGCGTTCAAGCTGTACGATACCTATGGCTTCCCGATCGAATTCACCCGCGAACTGGCGGACGAGCAGGGCTTCACGGTCGACATGGCGGGCTACGAGCGGCGCTTCGCCGAACATCGCGAAGCCTCTAAGACCGAAGCGGCCAAGAGCGGTCTCGCCGACCTGTCGGAAGAATCCGTGCGCTATCATACCGCGACCCACCTGCTGCATGCGGCGCTGCGCGAGATCCTGGGCGAGCATGTGATGCAGAAGGGTTCGAACATCACGCAGGAGCGCATGCGCTTCGACTTCTCCCATCCGGCGGCGATGACCAAGGAACAGGTCGCGCAAGCGGAGCAGTGGGTGCAGTCGGCGATCGATGCCGCTATCCCGGTGACCAACGAGGTGCTGTCGCTCGAGGATGCCCGAAAGAAGGGTGCGATCGGCCTGTTCTCCGACAAGTACGGCAACCAGGTCTCGGTCTATACGATCGGCGACAAGTCGATGGAGTTCTGCGGCGGCCCGCACGTGCAGAACACGGCCGACATCGGCAAATTCAAGATCCAGAAGGAACAGTCGTCCTCGGCCGGCGTCCGTCGGATCCGCGCCGTCATCGGCTGAGCGATGCCGGTAGCCCTCTCTTTCAGGGAGGGCTACCGGACATCAGAATCGATCAGCAGGATCTCTTCGTCGGCCCGCGCCCGGTTGGATTGGAACACCTGCCCGCACAGCATCATGTCGATCTCGGTGCCATCCTTGGACAGGGGCAGCATCAGGCGATACGTGCGCTTGTAGTCGGCCAGCAAGCCGAAGCCGGCCCGACCTTCGTTGAAGCTGTTCTCGGCATAGACGGACGCGCGTTCGGCGAGGACGCGCCGGTGCAGCGACAGGATATAGGCCAGGTAGTCGCCGCTCAGGGCCTCGCCGATCATGCGGCCGGTGACTTGGCGACCGATCTGCCGTTCGATCTCGGTTCCGACCAGGCGATAGCGAAAATCCTGCCCGCCGTCGACGACGTCGATCAGCAGCAGGTGAGGCAGCAGCAGACGCAACTCGGCTGGATCGATGTCTGCCCGGCCCGGCATCGGGCGGGCGCCCCGCTTGCCCGACCAGTAGGCATACAGCGCGGCGAGGCGCTGATCGGCAAAGAACTCGGCAAAACCCATATCACGACGCCCGGACCTGAAGCGGCCACGCGTGTGAGGGGGTGACGGGCCTATTCCACTCTATGCAAGGGTGTGACATCGTACAACTTTTAAATCCGCAGGATTTTGGCAAAAATACGCCGGCTTCATCGGACGCCGCGCACGAGCCCGCCGTCGACCAGGATGTTCTGGCCGGTGATGGCGCCCGCCCCGTCTGACAGCAGAAAGGCGACGCTGTCGGCGATCTCGCTCAGCTTCACGGCGCGACCCAGGGGTATGCCGCGCTGGACCGCATCCGTGACCGGCCAGTTCTCGACGAAGCCGGGCAGCACGTTGTTCATGCGGATGCCGTCGCGGGCATGCCGGTCGGCATAAAGCTTGGTGAAGCCGTGCAGGGCCAGACGCAGCGCGCTCAGCG
This sequence comes from Aliidongia sp., assembly GCF_035943795.1. Lineage (NCBI taxonomy): Bacteria > Pseudomonadati > Pseudomonadota > Alphaproteobacteria > Rhodospirillales > Dongiaceae > Aliidongia > Aliidongia sp. The sequence goes on from NZ_DASZBY010000018.1 coordinate 32,104, forward strand.
GATATTCCGGGCGCGGTTCGACCGTGCCCAGGGACGAGATATTGACGATGGCACCGCCGCCCTGGCGCTGCATGACAGGTGTCACCAGCCGGACCATGCGCACTACGTTCAGCAGATAGAGATCGAGCCCGTGGTGCCATTCCGCGTCGGTGATGTCGAGCAGATGGTGGTTGCCGTCCGGATCGTAGGTCGATGCCTGGGTGACGTCGCTCGACCCGGCGCCGTGGCCGGTGTTGTTGACGACCGCGTCGATGCGGCCGGTTTCGGCCAGGGCCAGGTCGACCAGGGCCTGGAGGTCCGCCGTCTCGGTCACCGAGCCGCGCCGGGCGAAGCCGCCCAGCTCATGGGCCAGGGTCTCGCAGGCATCCGACGTCGACATCAGGCCGACCCGCCAGCCCTGGGCCGCGAGCGCGCGGGCCGATGCCGCACCGATGCCTTGGCCGGCGGCGATCACCAGGGCGGTCTTGGTAGGGTTCGTCATGTTTCCTCCGTCGCTTCTTGGGGCGCGTCGGCTGCCGAGGCAGCCCGCGCGGTTTCGATGAAATGTTCGGCCAGCGAATGATACAGCGGTTCGGGGCAGATCAGCCGCGAGGTGCCGAAGCCCAGCACGGCCGCGGCCATCAGCGGAATGACCATGCCATGGTCGGCGGTCATCTCGACGATGATGACGAACGCGGTGATCGGTGCCTGGACCACGCCGGCGAAATAGCCGGCCATGCCCAGCACGACGATCGCCCCAGCCGAGGTCTGGGGAAACAAGGGTGCGATGGCGCTGCCCAGGCCGGCGCCGACCGACAGCGACGGCGCGAAGATGCCGCCTGGAATGCCCGACAGCGTCGAGGCCAGGGTCGCGACCAGCTTCATCGGCGCGTAGGTCCAGGGCAGCGGCGTGCCCTCGAGCGCGCCGCGCGCCTGCTCATAGCCGGTGCCGTAGACGCTGCCGTGGCTGAGGATGCCCAGCACCGCCACGATCAGCCCGGCCAAGCCGGCGACAATCATGGCGTTCCGATTGGGCCGCCGCGTCACGAAGGCGCGCAGGCGCCTGGTTCCGGCCAGCACCAGTCGGCTGAAGACGGCACCGCCGACCCCGCCGGCCAGGCCGCAGGCGATCACGGCCGGCCAGTCGGCGAGCGGCCCGATGCTGGCGGTGGTCACGCCGAAATAGCTGTAGTTGCCCAACAGCGCGATCGACGCGATGCCGGCCAGGATGACGGTCGACAGGATCAGGCCGTTGGTGCGGTGCTCGTAGCTGCGACCCATCTCCTCGATCGCGAACACGATGCCGGCGAGCGGGGTGTTGAAGGCGGCGGCGACGCCGGCGGCCGATCCGGCCAGGATCAGGCCGCGTTCGCGACCCATGCCGCCCAGGCGTGCGGCCTGCAGCATGATCGAGGCGCCGACCTGCACGGTCGGCCCCTCGCGGCCGATCGAGGCGCCGCAGACCAGACCGAACAGAGTGAGGAGGACCTTGCCGACGGTCAGCTTGATCGACAGCAGCCGATCCCGTCCCGCCGGATCGCGGACATGCCGTGCCGCGATGGCTTGCGGAATGCCGCTGCCCTGGGCGCCGGGGAAGATCCGGCGGCAAGCCAGGGCCGACACCAGGAAGCCGGCCGGCGTCACGGCAAGCGGCAACCAGGGCGACCAGGCGATCATCAGCTCGAACAGATGGCTCGCCCGGTTGGCCGCGATGGCGAAGCCCGCGCCGACCAGGCCGGTCGCGATCGCGCCGCCCCAGAATACCAGCCGACGGCGCCACAGGCGACGCGAGAAGAACAGTGCCTGGGGACGGCGCAGACGCTGGGTGGTGCGTTTGCCGACGAGGGCGATGGCGAGTCCTCCTGTTGATCTCGGGAGCAGGCAGTGTCGGGGCGGGCGGCGCGCCGGTCAATCGCCACGGCCGGGTCCGGCTGACGCAATGCAGCGTGCGACGGAATGTCCTGCCGCCGGGTGACGCGATCGGTTAGGATCGCGACCATGCGACGGGGTATCGCCAGCTTTCGACGGGTTCGCTCCCGGTGCCGGTTCGGCGCCGTGCTGGCGCTCGTGGCGTTGCTGGCCCAACTGGTGTTCCCGGGCGCCCTCGCGTTCGCCATGGGCACCGATCCGCTCGGCAATGCGCCGATCTGTACGACCGGTCATGGTACCGTGCCGGGTCCGTCGCACAAGGCGCTCCATACGGCCTGCCCGCTGTGCCAAGCCCCGGCCGCCGCCTGGGGCTTCCTGCCGCCGCCGGACGCTCCGGAAATCCGCGGACCGGATCTCATGGTCCTCGTCGTCTGGCGCCTGCAGGCCAGTCTCGAGATCGGGAGCGCCGTTGCCGGTGCCCAGGCACGGGGTCCGCCGGGCGCGGCCTGATCCCGCTCGCCCGCGATTTCCGACCTCCGCCGCCCCAGGCGCGCGTTCGAGGCCTTCCCGTTCAAAGGATCTTCCGCGATGCAGTTTCGTCGCTTTCCGTTCAGCGCGCTTGCCGCCGTCATTGCCGTCGGTGCCGCCATCTTGGCCCAGCAGACCCAATCCGCCGCCCAATCGCCCGCCGCGGCCCCGGTCCAGGTGACCCAGGCCTGGGCGCGGGCCACGCCCGGCAAATCGACCATCGGCGCCGCCTACGCCACCGTCACGGCACCGGCCGGCGATCGTCTGGTCGCCGCCGCCACCCCGGTTGCCGGCGCGGCACAGCTCCACGAGCACACGATGGACGGCGGCATCATGAAGATGCGCCAGGTCGACGCGGTGCCGCTGCCGGCCGGCCAGGCGGTGACATTGTCGCCGGGCGGCTACCACATCATGCTGATGGACCTGAAGGCGCCACTCGTCGCCGGGCAGAGCTTTCCGCTGACGCTCACGTTCGAGAAGGCCGGTGCCGTGGAAACGACCGTCACCGTCGGGGGGGTCGGGGCCTCCGGCCCGGCCGGCGCCTCGGGATCGATGGCGCCGATGAACATGGGCACCATGGCGGGGCACAAGGGATGAGCCGCCTGAGGAATGTCCAGATCGGCGGGCTCGTCGCCATTGCGGGCCTGCTGCTGATCGGCATCCTGCTGGCCGGTGGCCTTGTCTGGGACAAGTGGCGGGGCGGCGGGTCGACCACGAAGATCGGCGGCCCGTTCGAGCTGGTCGATACGCGGGACGGCAAGACCGTGACCGACCAGAGCTTCAGGGGTAAATGGCTGCTGGTTTATTTCGGCTACACCCATTGCCCCGACGCCTGTCCGACGGCGCTCAACGACCTGTCCCTGGCATTGGACAAGCTGGGCGACAAGCGCCAGTCCATGGTGCCGCTGTTCATCACGATCGACCCGGAACGCGACACGGCCGACGTGATGAAGGACTATGTGGCGAGCTTCGCGCCTGACATCGTGGGCCTGACCGGCTCGAGCGACCAGGTCGGCAAGGCCGAGAAAGAATACCGGGTCTATGCCGCCAAGCATCCGACCAAGGACGGCAGCTATGACATGGACCATAGCTCGATCATCTATGTCATGGATCCGTCCGGCCGGTTCGTCACCAACTTCACCCACGAGACGGACCCGGATCAGATGGCCGCCAAGTTGATGTCGCTCGCCTCGTGAGCCGACGGTCGGTCATCGCGCTTGGCGCCGGCATTGCGGTACTGGCTGCGGCTGGCCTCGTGCTCGCCGGCTTCGCCCTCGTCCCGGCACGGCCCCGATGGGTCGTGCCGGGCGACGATCCCCGCGAAATCGCGGCCGGCGCCGTGCTGTACCAATCGAATTGTGCCTCGTGCCATGGCGCCCATCTCGAAGGCCAGCCGGACTGGCACGAGCCGGGGCCGGATGGGTTGCTGCCGGCCCCGCCGCATGATGCGACCGGCCATACCTGGCAGCATTCCGATGCCGAACTGACGGAACTGGTGACACACAGCGTCGCCTCGTTCGCGCCGGCCGGCTACCGGACGACGATGCCGGCGTTCGAGGGCAAGCTGTCGCCGGCCGAGATCCACGCGACCATCGCCTATATCAAGAGCACCTGGGCGCCCGGCATCCGCGCCTACCAGGCCGCCCAGAACCCCGGCGGCCCGTCGCTGGCCGAGCTGCCCGGCGACTGGCAATTCCCGCCGACCTGCGGCTACCACTTCCCGACCAAGGTGCCGGCGGCGGATCGGAAAAGCTAAAGACCTACGCCCCCGGCCCCTTCTTCAGGATCAATGCCGTCTGGCCGCCCATCGCTTCCTGGCCGACGATGTCGAAGCCGAGCTTCAGCAGCGAGATGATCAGCTCCTTATTCTCGACCGGCGCATGGACGAAGATGCGCATGCCGTGGAAATACTGTTCGATCTGGGTCAGGAACTTCCGGCCGTGGCCGAGGGCCCGCAGTTTCCGGTCGACGATCAGGCGGACGATGGTCGGGCCGCTGTCGATCATGGCGTTGTAGTCGACCAGGGCCGAGCCCGCGACTTGGCCGTCGTGCAGCAGATACAGCACCATGCCGAACTTCAGGTGCCGCCGCGCCGCGGCCTCGTCGAAACCCGGATCGTTGCTCTTCAGGAAATTCCAGACCGCACGGATATCGGCGGGTTTGCCCACATCCAGGCGGATGACGCAATCATCCGCCGCCGACCTCGTGGCGCCGTCGAGTCGGCGGAAGGTATGGGATCGACCGATCCGGTCGCCGCGCTCGATGATCGATTGATCGACCAGCGTCTTCAGCGCCCGGCTGACCGCCTGGGATCGGATGCCGAGGAACCGGGCGATCTGGCCGGTGTCGACGATCTCGTAGCGGTCGGCTGCCAGGATCGTCTCCAGGCAGCGCAGCACGCGGTGGGATTCGCCGCCCAGCGCGCGGTATTTCTCAAGCGCGATCAGTTCGGCGGTATCGTTCGGGGCATGGATCTCTGCGACGGAAAGTTCTCGGCGGGGTGCGGACATTTCGGCAACTCGAACATCGGCTTCGGGAACGGAGCGTTCGACCTCGTCGCGGGAGATCCTCGATCGTTGAGCGTATGTGGTGTGTCGGTCAGCCCCCGAACAGGGGCTTCAGATTACGAATTGCCTGTCGGATGCGGTCGACGTTCTCGACCAGGGCCAGACGGACGTGGCCATCGCCGTATTCGCCGAAGCCGATGCCGGGGGCGACGGCGACATTGGCCTTTTCCAGCAACAGCTTGGAGAATTCCATGCTGCCGAGGTGGCGGAACGGTTCCGGGATCGGTGCCCAGGCGAACATCGATGCCTCGGGCGAGGGCACGGCCCAACCGGCCGAGGCCAGGCCGTCGATCAGCACATCGCGGCGGCGCTTATAGGTCGCCCGAAACTCGGCGACGCAATCCTGCGGGCCGTTCAGGGCTGCGATGGCGGCGACCTGGATCGGCGTGAAGGCGCCGTAGTCGAGATAGGATTTGACCCGGCCCAGCGCCGTGACCAGCTTGCGGCTGCCGACCGCGTAACCGACGCGCCAGCCCGGCATCGAATAGGTCTTGCTGAGGCTGCCGAACTCGACCGCCACGTCGCGGGCACCGGGGATCTGCAGGATCGACGGCGGCGGCGTGTCGCCGAAATAGATCTCGCTATAGGCGACGTCCGACAGGACATACATGCCGCGCGCCCGGGCGAACTCGACGATCTCGCCGTAGAATGCCAGGTCGCGCACCTCGGCGGTCGGGTTCGACGGGTAATTGACGATGAGCGCGATCGGCGCCGGCACCGAATGCTTGTAGGCGCGTTCGAGCGCCACGAGGAACTGCTCGGGCTCGCACGGCGGAATATGCCGGATCGCGGCGCCCGCGATCATGAAGCCGAAGGCGTGGATCGGGTAGGACGGATTGGGCACCAGCACCACGTCGCCCGGGCTTGTGATCGCCTGGGCCAGGTTGGCGAGCCCTTCCTTGGAGCCCAAGGTCACGATCACTTCGGATTCCGGATCGAGATCGACGGCGAAGCGGCGCTGGTAGTAGCCGGCGATCGCCTTGCGCAAGCCCGGAATGCCCTTGGAGTTGGAATAGCGGTGGGTGCGCGGGTCCTGCACCGTCTCGACCAGCTTCGCCACCACATGGGGCGGGCTCGGCATGTCCGGATTGCCCATGCCGAAATCGATCACGTCGCGCCCGGCGGCCCGGGCCGCCGCCTTCAGCCGGTTGACCTCGGCAAAGACGTAGGGCGGCAGGCGACGGATGCGATGGAATTCGGATTCGGCCATGGCGGAACGCAACTCGGGCATTGGAGCAGGAGGGCGCCACTCAGCACGAAAAAGCCGCTGCCCGCAATTAGTGGATTGTTCGGGTCAGGGTTTCATTCCGATCATGTCGGAAAGGGTCGCGTTCGTGAAATCGGCCTCCTCGATCTGCGCGCCGGTCAGGTTGGCGGACGAGAGGTTGGCGCCGGTGAAATTGGCGCGCCGGATGTCGGCGCCGCGCAGGTCGGCATGGCGGGCCTCCGCCCCGTCGAGACGGGCCGGCAGATAGCGGTTCGCGCCCAGGATCAGGGCGCCCAGATTGCAGTCGCGCAGGTCGGCGTAGTTCAGTTTCGCCCGCTTGAGGTTGGCGCCGCGCAGGTCGGCGCGCACCAGCTTGGCCGAACGCAGGTCGGCGCCTTCGAACTGGGCGCCCTGCAGACCCAACCCTTCGAGATTGAGCGCCACCAGCACCGTGCCGTTCGCCTTGAGTGCCGGCAGTTTGGCGCCCGCCGGAAAGCGGGCGTTCCGCAGATCGAAGCCGCTGAGGTCGAGCGGCGCGCCGCGCGCACCGTCGCTGGTCGCCCATTCCTCATGCCGACGCACCAGGACCTCCAGCGTTTCCCTGAGGTCGGCCAGCGGTTTGCCCGCCGGTCGGTCCGTCAGGATGCCGATCATGTTGGCGCCGGCGGTTTCGGTCATGCTCATGTCGGCGCCGACCAGGATGGCGTCCTTGAGATTCGCGCCGCGCAGGTCGGCACCGTTGAGGTCGGCGCCCTCCAGGTTGGCGCCGGCCAGGATTGCATTGCGCAGGTCGGCGCGGACCAGCTTGCAATTGCGCATGATGGCGTCGCTGAAATCGGTATGGTTCGCGACCGAGCCCGACAGGCGGGCCTGGGTCAGGTTGGCGTTGACCAGGCGTGCGCCGGCCAGGTCGCTCGCGCCCTCGTCGATGCGGATGTTGCGATATTCGCCGGGGCTGATCCGCGTGGCGAGTGCGCCGTCCCGCAGGTCGGCGTCGAACAGGTCGGCACCGGTAAGGTTGGCGCCTCTGAGGCTGGCGCCCCTGAGATCCGCCCGGATCAGCTTGGCGCCGCGCATGTCGACATGCGCAAGGCTGGCGCCGAACAGCGTCGCGCTGTTGAAGATGGTCCCGATGCATTTGGCGTTTTCCAGCACGGCGGCGGTCAGGTCGCCGTCGGACAGGTTCTTGCCGCTGAGATCGAGCCCGCTCATGTCGCGATAGGACAGCATCGCGCGCTGCCCGCCATGGCGCCCCGACTGGAACAGCGCGTGGCGATGCACGACCTCATCCAGTTCCGCCTGGGAAATCGGGGGACGAGGGCGGCTCAGGCTTTCCGGTGGCATCGGTCTCTACTCAACGGGCATCCGGCAGAGTGAAGCGCGTTTCGGGAGGGAAGGCCAGCCCGAACTCGTCGTCGAGCAGCGCCAGAAGTGCCGCGCCGGAGTCGATTTCCATGCTCTCCCGACGGCCGTTGACGCAGGTTTCCAGGGTGGTGCCTCGCAGGCACGCCCGCCGGTTGCGCCGCAAGCGCTGCACGGTCAGGGTCCGGCGGAAGGCGGAGTCCGGGTGTGTCGACGCGTAATGGTTGGCCATCTCCATATCGACCAGGAACTGGGGTTCGAGCGTGAAGGCGTAGAGATCCGCCCAACCCGAGCCGACATCGCCCTCCAGCACCCACAGGCCCCCGTCATGGCGCAGCCGATGGGCCGAGCCCGGCTGGTGCAGGATCAGCCCCGGCAGCAACGGCAGCGGATGCAGCGGGCCATCATGGCCGAAGCCGACGTCGGCCAGGTACTGCCCCTGCGGCGTGTCGACCTCGAGCAGGAAATGGTTGCGCGGTCGCGGGACGTCGGGCGCTCCCGACCGCACGCGGGCGGCCAGCAGGCGGCAGCGAAAGCCGATCCGCTCCAGCGCCGCCTTCAACAGCGTCGCATGTTCGAAGCAATAGCCGCCGCGTCTGTCGGCCACCAGTTTCGCCTGCACCGGGCCCAGACCGATGCGGATCGGCCGGCCCAGGAAGATGTCGAGGTTCTCGAACGGTATCGATGCCAGGTGCGCCTCGTGCAGATCGGCGAGACTTGCAGCATCGATCCGAAGCGGTCGGTCGTAGGCGATCCGGGCAAGATAGGCCTCGAGATCGAATGCTCCCGAATCCTCCATGACGGCGTCCTCCCCGGCGTCGCGTTCTTTGCGAATGTTGCGCGCGTAACCGCTTAAGCGCAAGAGCAGGCCAATATGTTCTTGCCCGTGCCGGCCGCGCTGGGTTAGCGTGCGCCCCAACATGAACCGGCATCTGACCATTCTGGCCATTCGGCGAATTATTCGCCCGGTCCTCGCAGAGGATCGGGTCGAGTTGTTGCGCCTTCATGCCCAGTGGAAGTTGCCCCATCATGTCTACGGATTCAGTCCGTCTCGACGCTGACCGCGTCGTCACCACCGAACAAGCCCAGACCGTCACTGCCTGCTTTGCCATCCGCGCCGCCGCGGATCCGGGCAGCCTGCCGCGCATCCTCGAAATCTTCGCAAAACGCGGCCTCGTGCCGTCGAGCGTTCAGGCCCGACTGACCGGCGTCGGCGAGTCCGCGCTGTCGGTCGACCTCCAGGTGGCAGGGCTGGAGCCAGCCCTGGTCGAAGTCGTCGCCGAGACGTTGCGGCAGATCTGGGTGGTCGAGCGCGTGCTCACCGCCGAGGTTCTGCCGGCGCACGTCGCCTGAGCGCGGGGAGATCGACATGCCGCGCATCCACCTCTACGACACCACGCTTCGGGACGGCGCACAGACCCGGGGCGTCGATTTCTCCGGGGCCGACAAGCGCGCGCTGGCGCTGATGCTCGACCGGCTGGGCGTCGATACGATCGAGGCCGGCTGGCCAGGCGCCAATCCGGCGGACACCGCGCTCTATGCCGATCTGCCGGAGCTGCGCCATGCCCGCTTCGCGGCCTTCGGTATGACACGCAAGGCCGGCCTGAAGGCATCGGAGGATCCGGGCCTCGCCGCCGTGCTGTCGGCCGGCACGCCGGCGGTCTGCCTGGTCGGCAAAGCCTGGGATTTCCACGTGCGTTCCGCGCTGGGCGTCAGCCTGACCGAGGCGATCGACATGATCGCCGATACCGTGTCCTACGCGGTCGAGCAGGGGCGTGAGGTGGTGTTCGACGCCGAGCATCTGTTCGACGGCTGGAAAGCCAATCCCGGCTTCGCCCGCGATTGCCTGCACACCGCGGCCGAGGCCGGGGCCCGCTGGCTGGTGCTGTGCGACACCAATGGCGGCACCCTGCCGCACGACGTCGACCGGATCGTCGGCACCATGGCCGACCTTCTGGGCGGCGATCGCATCGGCATCCATGCCCATGACGATACCGGCCATGCCGCCGCCAATTCGCTGGCCGCCGTTCGGGCCGGGGCGCGCATGATCCAGGGCACGCTCAATGGCCTGGGCGAGCGCTGCGGCAATGCCAACCTGATTACGCTCATCCCGACCCTGGCGCTCAAGCTCGGCTACGAGACTGGCGTCACCGCCGAGGCGCTGGGCGAATTGACGGCGCTGTCCCGCCAGGTCGACGACCGGTTGAACCGCCTGCCCGATCCCCGTGCGCCCTATGTCGGCGCCGCGGCGTTCGCGCACAAGGGCGGCCTGCATGTCTCGGCCGTCGCCAAGGACGCGCGCAGCTACGAGCATGTCGAACCGCATCTGGTCGGCAACGAGCGGCATATCGTGGTGTCCGACCAGGCCGGGCGCGCGACCCTGATGATGCGGCTGGCCGAACTGAACCTGGCGCTTGCGGCGGACGATCCGAAACTCGCGGGCCTGCTGGCACAGGTAAAGCAGCGCGAGGCCGCGGGCTTCGCCTATGACGGCGCCGGGGCCAGCTTCGAACTCTTGGTCCGTCGGACGCTCGATATCGGGGCTCCGTCGGCTTTCTTTCGCCTGATGGGCTTCCGCGTCGTCGATGAGCGGCGCCGGGCCGACGACGGGACCATCGAAACCTTGTCCGAGGCCCAGATCGAACTCGAGATCGGCAATCGGCCGATCGTGGTCGTGGCGCAGGGCAACGGTCCGGTCGACGCGCTCGACGCCGCGCTGCGACGCGCGCTGGAGCCGATCTTCCCCTCGCTGGCCGGCGTGCAGTTGACAGACTACAAGGTGCGCATCCTGACGCCGGAGGCCGGGACCAAGGCGATCACGCGCGTGCTGATCGAAAGCCGTGATGGTTCCGGGGAGCGCTGGTCGACGGTGGGTGTCGGCGCCAACGTGATCGACGCGTCGTATCAGGCCCTCGAAGATGCGCTGATCTATCGGCTGATGGCTCGCGAAGCCGGGATGGAGCGCGCGGTCGCGTGAGCGGCGGCGCTCAGTCGTCGACGAAGATGTTGATGCAATAGTCGCCGATCGGCCGAAAGCCCAGGCTCTCGTAAGCGCGCTGGGCAGCGTGATTGCGTTCGGGGGTGAACAGCACGGCCCGGCTGGTCCCGGTCGCGCGTGCCGTCAGCAGCGAGCCGCCGACCACGGCGCGGGCATAGCCACGACCCCGCAGGGCCGGCGGCGTCCAGACGCCGCCGATCTGTACCGTGTCGGCCAGACGTGCGTTGAAGGTCGAGGCGGCAACCAGCGTGCCGGCCTCTTCCAGCACCCACTGCTCGGCCCGGGCGATGTAGCGCTCGATCGTCTCGCGATTGCGGCGGCGCACGGCTTCGGTCTCGGTTTCGCCCGAGGTCTCGGTGCCGTAGAGCGCCCGCCAATCGGTCAGCAGGTGCGCGTCGTCGGGCCTGCCGTTGCGGCAGGTGACCCGACCGTCGAGGAGCGGGGCCGACGGACAGAGCTGCGCGAGGGACAGGGCGTAGAGAATTTCGCGCTCGGCGATGTGGGTCGCCCGGCCCATCAGGCCCAGTCCGCGCCGGGCGGCCTGCACCTGTTCGTGCGGCCCGATCAGGCCGCCGATGCGCCGGCGGCTCGCCTTGACGGCGGCGGTCGCCAATTCGGTCGCCAGCTCCGGCGCCTGCAGGATCAGGTTCTCGTTCCAAAAATGGCCGGCGACGGCGACGATGTCGCCCTGGCGGATGGCGGCGGCGTAAGTGCCCTGCAGCGGCTTGCCGCGATCGACCAGTCCCGCGACCCGGAGGTTGGAGCGCAGGAACAGGGAACTGTCGGCGTGCTGCCGCAGGAACCGGTCGAGCAGATCCTCGTCCCCGGTGCCCAGAATGCGGATCTCGCCGCCCGTCATGGGCGCCGGTCTAGGGCCGCCGGGTTCATCACCCGGACCGGCGCACCGTCGAGCCAGGCCGCGACATCCTCGACCGTGTCGCGATAGAACACCTGATAGGCGTCTTCGGTGACGAACCCCAGGTGCGGCGTCAGGATGGTCCGTGGCGCGCGCCGCAACGGATGATCGGCCGGAAGGGGCTCCTGGGCATAGACGTCGAGGGCGGCGCCGCCGATCGTGCCGGCGTCGAGCGTTGCCAGCAGGGCCGCCTCGTCGATGATCGGGCCGCGCGACGTATTGACGATCCAGGCGTCCGGCTTCATCAGCGCCAATTCCGGCGCGGCGACCAGGGCACGGCTGCGGTCCGACAGGACCAGATGGATGCTGATCCAGTCGCTGGTGCGGAACAGGGTTTCCTTATCGACGAGGCGGGCGCCGGCGGCCTCGGCCTTCTCGGCGGTCAGGTTCTGGCTCCAGGCTTGAACTTCCATGCCGAAGGCCCGGCCGATCGCGGCCATGCGGCTGCCGAGCTTGCCGAGACCCAGCAGGCCCAGCACCTTGCGATCGACCACCCGGCCGACCGTGGTCTGCCAGCCGCCGGCGCGCATCCCCGCCGTCTCGGTCGGCAGATGGCGGGCGGATGCCAGGATCAGCGACCAGGCGAGTTCGGCGGTGGATTGCTGGCTGCCGTATCCGGTGTGACTGACGACCACGCCGTGCTCGCTCGCCGCATCCAGGTCGAGCGACGGGCTGCGCGCGCCGGTCAGGGTCATGAACTTCAGCTTGGGCAGCGCTTCGAACAGGGCGCGCGGGAAGGGGGTGCGCTCGCGCATCATGCAGACGATGTCGAAGGGCGCCAGCCGGGCGGCGGCGTCGGCACCCAGCGCCTGGTCGAACACGGTGATGCGGACCCGGTCGCGCAGGCGGTCCCAGTCGGCCAGCGATAGGGCCACGCGCTGGTAGTCGTCGAGAATCGCCAGTTCAAGCATCGTCGCACTCCAATTTCCCCAGAGGGGGTGAAATCTCTTCCGGGACCGGCCGGGGCCGGCCGGTCTCGTCGATCGCGACGAAGGTGAAGGTCGCCTTGGTCACTTGCACGCTGTCGAACACGTGGCGCGGCCGGCGCCAGGCTTCGACCAGGATCTTCATCGAGGTCCGCCCGACGCTCAGCATCCGGGCATAGAGGCTGACCTCGTCGCCGACATGGACCGGCGACAGGAACGCCATGCCATCGACCGCGATCGTGACGCAGCGCCCGCGTGCCCGACGAGCGGCGGCATTGCCGGCTGCCAGATCCATCTGCGCCATCAGCCAGCCGCCGAAGATGTCGCCCGAGGGATTGGTGTCGGACGGCATGGCGATGGTGCGGATCATCGGCACTCCGGCCGGGAGGATCGGGTGGGCAGCGGGCGAGGCGTCCGACGGGGCAGGCGTCATGGCGGCAGGTCCTTGGAATGGGCCGAATGTGCGGATGCGAAGAAGGTCGCCCGAGCCGGTGCCGACGGCAAGGCCTTTCCGGTTGCGTGGGCAGGAAGTTTTGCGTGCGGTACGAAAGGCCGGCCCCGAACGCGGACCTGAGGGCGAGCGGGCACCGCAAAAGCGCTGTCGACCCCGTCACCCGCATGATCTAGGGTGACGCCAGTTTCCTTTAAGTCGAGGTTCCGATGAGGCTATTCGTCCGTTGCGGGCTCATCCTGGGCCTCGTCTTCTTCCTCGCCGCTTCGACCGGCCGGGCCTTGGCGGCTCCTGGACCCTCGGCGGAAGTCCAGGCCTTCTACGACGTGCTCCTCGGCAACATGAAGAACGCCGAGGCCCTTGGCGCCAAAGGTCGGTACGCGAAGCTGGAGCCGGTCATACAGTCGACGTTCGACGTGCCCTTCATGTCCAGGCTCTCGGTCGGCTCGCTGTGGGGCCAATTGAAACCGGAACAGAAGCAGGAAGTCGCGAAGGCCTTCGGCCGCTACATCACCGCGACCTACGCGACCCAGTTCGACGGCTATTCCGGCGAGCAGCTGAAAGTGATCGGCGAGCAGCAGATCAAGCACGGCACGCTGGTGCGCAGCCAGATCGTGAAGTCGGACGGCGAGGCGATTTCGATCAACTACGTGCTGCACGACAACGATGTCCGCTGGCAGATCCGCGACATCTACCTGGCTGGGACGATCAGCCAGCTGGCGACCCGCCGCTCGGAATTCTCATCGATCCTGCGCGGCGAGGGCGGGATCGAAAAACTCGTGGGCGTGCTCAACCAGAAGGCCGACGCGCTCCTGCACTGATTTCAGACCAGCATCGCCAGCTGGGCGGCGATCAATTCGCACTGTCGCCGGATGTCGGGTACGGCGGTCATCTCCCAGAATGCGCCCTTGGTGACGGGGCCGACCGCGAAGAGCTGACGGGAAATGGCGCCCGACCGGTCTTTGAGCGCGCCCGACGGCGTCACGTCGAGGCCCAGCCGATGGGGATCGGGGCGCACCATGCCGTCGCCGAGCAGCCGGCGGACGAGCGGATGCGGGATGCGGTCGAAATCGCAGGCAGGCCCGGCGCAATTGACGACGCGCGCGATACTCAGGCATCGCTTCTCGTCGGTTCCGCGCGGCCGATAGGTCAACAGCGCCCGATCCGCTTCGGCCGTGATGCCCTCGATCCGGCCGGCATGGATGCGCAATTGCCCCCGGGCGCGCGCGGCATCGATGCGGCACGACACGTCGGGGGCCAGGCGATGGCGATGCACGTCCCACCAGGGCCGAAGGTGGCGCAGGAAGCGGGTTCGATCCGTGGGCGAAAGATTTTGCCAAAGGTCGCGTCCGAACGGCCTGAGCTCGTCGAGTGCCGCCTGCCATGTGCTGCCGCCGCTCGCGGCACGGCGGGCCTCGACGCGCAGCATCCTCAGGCAATCGACCAGGCGATCGGGGATTGCCGCGCCCGGCCGGCGTGCCGGTGCCGCGGGGCCGGCGTGACACAACGGCGTCAGGCCGCGGCGCGAGAGCGCGTGGATCGGCCCGCGATGGCCGGCGTCCTCCAGCGAGGTCACGGTATCGACCATGGTGAGCCCGGTGCCGATCAGCAGCACCGGCGCGTCCGGGTCCAGGCCGTCGAGCGCATCGCCGCTCCAGGGGTCTGGCCGGTAGAGCGGCGTGTCGTAGAAAGCCGGATCTGCGATCGTCGGGGGTTCCGGCGGGAAATTGCCGATGGCCAGCACGGCGAGATCGGCCTCGATCCGACGCTCTGTGCCGATACACAAGGACAATGGTCCGCGCGGCTCGGCCTCGATCGCGGCCACGTCGCCCCGGACCAGCTCCAACCGTCCGGCGCCGCCTGGCCGCTTCAACTCCTCGTGCAGCAACTGGCGGATATAGGCGCCGAACTGTCGGCGCGGCGCGAAGCTGCCGGGTCCCAGATCGAGGGGAGCGTCCGGCTGCTTGGCCAGCCACTCGAAGAAATCGCCCGGCCGATCGTGAAACGCGCTCATGCGCCCGGCCGGCACATTCAGCAGATGGCTGGCATTGCCCGTCGCATAGGCCGGTCCCTGGGCGAAGCGGTTCTGTCGCTCGATCAGCACGACCCGGACCGGGGGCGGCGTGCGGCGCAGCAGATGCAGCGCCAGCAGCGTGCCGCTGAAGCCGGCACCAATGATCGCGATGGCGGTCATGCGGATCGATCCTCCCGGCGGTCGTCGTCCCTGGTCGGGACTGCGCCGGGATCATTGGTTTCACGCGCATCATTCGTCAATGAGTTTAAAATAACAAAACATTAAAGTTGTTTTAAATCGTGCCGGTGCGGCGGGTTTTTTGCCCTGCACAGGAAGGGCTTGGCGGCTTATAACCGATGCGACGATCCTCGAGCCCGGAGCGATCCCGCTTTGACCGCCGCCTTCCCCACGCTCCATCTGGTCGACCATCCGCTCATCCAGCACAAGCTGAGCCTGATGCGCGACAAGACCACGCCGACCATCCAGTTCCGCCAGCTGCTGAAGGAGATCGCGCTGCTGATGGGCTACGAGGTGACACGGGACCTGCCACTGACGACGGAGCGGATCGAGACGCCGATGAGCGCCATGGACGCCCCGCGCATCCAGGGCAAAAAGGTCGCGATCGTCTCGATCCTGCGCGCGGGCCTGACCATGGCGGAAGGGCTGCACGAACTGATGCCCTCGGCGCGCACGGGCCATGTCGGGCTCTATCGCGACCATGACACCCACATGCCGGTCGAATATCTGGTGAAGCTGCCGGAACCGGAAGGCCGCCTGTTCATCGTGGTCGATCCGATGTTGGCGACCGGCAATTCGGCGATCCACGCGGTCGACGTGCTGAACCGGCGCGGCGTCGAGGATGCGCGGATCCGCTTCCTCGCTCTGGTGATCGCGCCCGAAGGCATGGCGAAATTCGCCGCCGCCCACCCGGGCGTGCCGGTCTATGGTGCCGCCCTCGACGAACGGCTGAACGAGAATGCCTATATCATCCCGGGTCTGGGCGATGCCGGAGATCGCCTGTTCGGGACGAAGTGACCGTCGCACCACGGAACTCGATACCCTTCCAGCCGTTATCGGTGATGATCTGCCGGTTCGATCGCCTGTGTCGCGCGACAATCCTCGCCGCCCTCCTGTTCTCGACCGTCGCTCGCGCGGACGGGATCGCATACGAGACCAAGATCACCGGGGTCGAGGACAGCGCGCTCCAGACCGACCTCAAGGCCAATTCCCAACTCGTCAAACTGCAGGACGACAAGCCGCCGGCGACCGTCGGCGCGCTGACGCGCCGCGCGCGCGACGATACCGATCGCCTGACCGCGGTGATCGAGGCCGCCGGCTATTATGAGCCGCACATCGAGTCGGTGATCGACGAGAAGGCGACGCCGATCACGGTCGAGGTCAAGGTCACGACCGGCCCGCGCTATACGCTGACCAAGGTCGCGCTGACCAATCAGGCCGGGACGACGCCGCCCGACATCGGCGTGTTCGATCCGGCGGCGGTCGGGCTGATCGTCGGCGGTCCCGCCGTTTCGGAACCGGTGGTCGGCGCCGACGCCCGGATCGCGCGGCTGTACCAGATCAAGGGCTATCCGTTCGCCAAGGTGGTCGACAAGCACGTCATCGTCGATGCCGCGACCAAAGGGATGGAAGTCACCTTCGTGCTTGACCCTGGCGCCCGTGCCAGGTTCGGCGCGTTGCAGGTCGACGGGCTGGCGCGGCTGCACGAGGCCTGGGTGCTTCGACGCATCAAATGGACGGCCGGCACGGCCTACGACCAGGCCCAGGTCGACGAGACGCGGCAGGCGATGGTGTCGAGCGGCCTGTTCGGCACGGTCAACGTGGCGCCGGTCGGGCCGGTCACGGCCGACGGCACCGTGCCGATGCAGGTCAAGATCATCGAGCGCGCGCCCCGGTCGGTCGGCGTCGGCGGCAGCTACGACACGACCGAAGGCATTTCTGCCAATGTCTCCTGGGAACACCGCGACCTGTTCGGCGGTGGCGAGGACCTGAAGTTCACCGCAACCGGCGGCACGTCGGACAACAGCCTGTCGGCGACGTTCCGCCGGCCGGACCTGTGGAGCGACAACCAGGATTTCATCGCCTCGCTGATCTTCGACGACCAGAGCGTCAAGGCCTACGACTCGATCGAGCAGAAGGCGCAGGTCGGCCTGGAGCGCCACTTCGATCCGACGTTCAGCGGCGGCGCCTCGATCCTGGCCGAGCATGCGCGCGTCGACGAGAAGGTGGATTACCGGACCTACGTCCTGGTCGGCCTGCCGGTCTTCCTGAAAAAAGATGGGACCGACGACCTGCTGAACCCGACCAAGGGCTACCGGGTTGCCCTCGAATCCACGCCTTATCTGCGCGCGATCGGGTCCAATCTCACCTTTCTGCAGTCCAAGCTGACGGGGAGCTGGTACGACCAGCTGACGCCGAGCGGCAACTATATCCTGGCGTTGCAGGGCACCTTGGGCTCGACCCTCGGCACGTCGCTCGACGCGATCCCGAAGGACCATCGCTTCTACGCCGGCGGCGGCGGCTCGGTGCGCGGCTTCGGGTTCCAGGAAGCGGGACCGCTCGACAAGTTCGACAACCCGATCGGCGGCCGTTCGCTGGCGGTGATCAGCGCCGAATTCCGCACCAAGATCACCGAGACGATCGGGCTGGTGCCGTTCCTCGACGCGGGTTCGAACTATGCGAGCGAGGTTCCGGACTTCAAGGGCCGCATCGCGCTCGGCGCCGGCATCGGCCTGCGCTATTACACGGCGATCGGCCCGGTGCGCCTCGATCTTGCCACACCGCTGAACCCGCGCAGTGGTGTCGACTCGCCGATCCAGATCTATGTCAGCCTCGGGCAGGCATTCTAGCATGGCGAGGGGCGGTCCATCATGAAACGCGCACTCCGCTGGATCGGCATCGGGCTCGCTTCGGTCGTGGTGCTGGTGCTCGTCGTGCTGGGTGCAGGGCTGTTGTGGCTCGGCAGCGGCTTCGGTCATGCGTGGCTGACGGCGGAGGTCGTGGGTGCGCTCAGCAACGCGGACACCAAGGCGACCGTGAGCGGCGTCGACGGCGCGGTGCCATTCCACCTGCGCTTCGCCCGGCTCGATCTCGCCGACCATGACGGGGTCTGGCTGACGGTCGAGAATGCGGCGGTCGATCTCGATGCCTCGGCCCTGCTGCGCGGCACGGTGCGCATCGACCGGATCGCGGCCAATCATATCCTGGTCGCCCGGGCGCCGTTGCCCTCGACCACGCCATCTTCCCCCTCGACCGAGCCGTTCTCGGTGCCGCGCCTGCCGGTTGCGATCGAACTCGGCACGCTCGAGGTCCCGACCATCGACCTGGGTGCGCCCCTGCTGGGCGAACCGGCGAGCTTCACCTTGGGCGGTACCGCCAGCCTGCATCGCGGCCAGGCGGGTGCCTCGCTGTCGCTGGTTCGCCTCGGCGCGGCGCCGGGCAAGGCGACCGTGCAACTGGCGCTCGACGACCAGACGCTCGATCTCGATCTGGAGGCGGCAGATGGTTCGGGCGATCTGCTGGCCAAACTCGATCCGGATGCCGGCCGGTTGCCGCTGACCCTGACGCTCAAGGGCAAGGGCCCGATCGCCGGCTGGCGCGGCCGGCTCGATGGCACGGCCGGCGACGGCGCGCGAGTCGGCGCCGACCTGACCCTGGCGCTCGACCATGGCTGGGCCGGCTCGATCAAGGGCACGGCGCAGGTCGCCGCACTGCTGTCCGACCAGGTCAAGCCGACCGCCGGCACCGACATCAGCTTCGACGTCGCGGCGGCCGGGCCGGCCGGCAAGCCGATCATGCTAGACCATGCCGATATCCGCCTAGCCGCCGGCTCGATCGCCGCGAAGGGCTGGTTCGATCCGTCGCTGCAGACGATGGACGCCTCGGCCACGATCAAGGGCGATGTGCATACGCTCGCAGGCGTCGCCGGCCAGCCGGTACAGGGCAATTTTCAATTGGACCTCGGGGCGACAGGACCGGTCACCCGGCCGACCGCGTCGATCCGGTTTGCCGGCAAGGGCCTGCAGGCCGGCAACAACGGCGTCAACGACGTTTCAGCCAAGCTCGACCTGGTGACCGGCAGCGACGACCTGCTGCATGTCACCGGCGGCGGTCGGTTCGACGGCATCCGGACCGCGGGGGCGGCGCCGCCCGATGCGCTGGGCGATGCGCTCGACTGGACGGTCGACCTGACCAGCGACAAGCAGGGCAACGAGATCAAGCTGACCAAGGCGACCGCGTCGGGCGCCGGCGTGCAGTTCGATGCCTCTGGTCGGTTCAATGGCGTCACCGCCGACGGCAAGCTGCATCTGGTGGCGGCCGATCTCGCCCGCTTCGGCGGACTGGCCGGCTTGGCGCTGGGCGGCGACCTGACGCTCGACGGCACCGTCGCCAGCCCGGACGGCAAGGCGATCGATGCCAAGTTGACCGGCCGCCTCGCCAATTTCAGGACCGGCGTCGCCCAGGCCGACGGGCTGCTGGGGTCTGCCGTCACGTTCGATGCCGCCGGCGGTCGCAATGCCGCCGGTACGCTGTCCTTGACGGAACTGAAGCTCAACGGCGCCGACGTCGGCTTGACCGGACACGGTACGTTCGATCCGGCGGCGCCGGCGCTCGACGGCAAAATCATCCTGACCTTGCCGCGGCTGGCCGCCTTGGGGCAGGGCTATGCCGGGCAGGCGACCGTGACCGCGGACGCGACCGGCCGCCCGAACGATCCGGCCGTCGTCCTGCAGGTCGACGGAACCGGGATCGACGCCGGCGGCCGGCACATCGATCGGCTGGCCTTGACGGCAAAGCTCGCGAGCCTCGTCCAGCGCAGCGTGGTGCTGCAGGCCAGGCTCGACGCCGGCAAACTGTCGGCGACCATGGACGGCACGGCGGCGCAAACCGGTGACCAGGCCTATATGATCAAGGATTTCAGGCTGATCGGGCCTGGCACCAGGCTGGTGGCCGACGGCACGGTCGATCTGGTGGCCAGGCGGGGCGCCGGCACGCTCGACGGCAGCGTGGCCGACCTGGTCGCCTGGGCGCCGCTCGCCGGCATGCCCCTGGGGGGCGCCGTGAAATTTTCCGGCAAGTTGACCGGCGCCGCCGTGAAAGTGGATGCGGACGTCAGCCACCTCGCGATCGGCGCCACGACCGGGGACGGGCGGACCACACTCGACCACCTGACGGCATCGGCCGATCTCGCCGAGATCTGGACCAAGCCGCGCGGCAAGCTGGCGCTCGATCTCAGCCGGCTCGCCAGTGCAGGGACCTCGGTCGATCACGCCAAGCTGGCGGTGGCGAGCGACAAGAGCGGAGCGTTCGGCTTCACGCTCGACGGCGCCGGCACCGCGCAGAAGCCGTTCGAGATCGCGTCGCAAGGAACGGTCGCGCTGGGGCCGGCTCAGGATGTGACGCTGCGGCTTGCGAAGTTCGACGGTAAGCTCGCCGATCTTCCGCTGGTGCTGCGACGGCCGATGACGCTCGCGCGTAAAGGGACGGGCTATAGCTTCGCCGATCTGTCGCTCGGCATCGGCCAGGGCAGCGTGACCGGCGGCGGGCAGGCCGACACCAGGATTCTGCGGGTCGATCTCGACGGCAAGAACCTCTCGATTGCAGCGCTGGGCGCGCTCGCCGGCCAGGTCGGGACCGAAGGCACACTGGGTTTCTCTGTCAAAGTCGTCGGATCGGCGGCGAAACCGGCAGGCACGATCACGATGGCCGTGCCGAACCTGAAGCTCGCGGCGGCGACCCACCCGGACCTGCCGCCGGTCGGGCTCGCCATCACCGCGGACCTGGCGCCGGGCCGGGTCGACGTCAAGGGCAAGATTGACGGGCTGAAGGACCAGGCGATCGGCTTTTACGGGCACGGCCCGCTCGAGATCAAGCCGGACCTGTCGGGTATCGTGATCCCGCCCGACGGTTCCGTGCTGTTCAAGCTCGAGGGTGCCGGCCGGCTCGAGACCCTGAGCGAGATCCTGCTACTGGGCGAGGACCGCGTTGGCGGCGCCTTCACCATCGACCTGTCGGTCGGGGGCACCGTCGCCCATCCCGACGCCGGCGGGCGGCTCGCGATCACCGACGGGCGCTACGACAATGACGCCTCCGGTATGACGCTCCGTGCGCTGACCGTCGAACTCGCCGGCAACCAGCAATCCTTCGTGCTGAAGAGCCTGACCGGCAATGACGGCGGCCGGGGTACCCTGGGCGCCTCCGGCCGTGTCGATCTCGCGGCGGCGGGCGGTCCGACGCTCGACATGAAGGCGGAACTGAAGAGCTTCACCGCCGCGCGCGGCGATACGGCGACGGCCGTGCTCAGCGGCACCGCCGCGGTGTCGGGGCCGCTCTCGGGGCCCGCGATCAAGGCCGCGATCACCCTCGACAAGGCCGACATCAACATTCCAGACCAGCTGCCGCCCAACGTGGCCACCTTGAACGTGGTACGGATCGACTCGCGCTATCCGAACAAGCAGGCACCGCAGACCACGGTCGCAGCGGCGCCGCCGTTCGCGGCCACGCTCGATGTCGATTTCATCTCGAATGGCCAATGTTTCGTGCGCGGCCGTGGGCTCGACAGCGAATGGCGTGGCAAGATCCATGTCGGCGGCACCAGTGCATCACCGGCGGTCACGGGCAACTTCGAGGTCTCGAACGGCACATTCGACATCCTCAGCCACAGTTTCACCATCGAGCGCGGGGTGGTCGGCTTCGCCGGCAGCACCACGCCGGAGGTCGACCTGCTGGCAACCGCCAAGACGGCCGACATCACCGCCAACGTCATCATCCAGGGCTCGCCCTCCAGCCCGACGCTGAAGCTGACCTCGACGCCGGAACTGCCCCAGGACGAGGTCTTGTCGCGGGTACTGTTCGGCACCTCGGTCGGCCAGATTTCCGCGGTGCAGGGCTTGCAACTCGCCGCGGCCGCAGCCTCGCTCGCCAGCGGCGGCGGACCGGGCGTACTCGACCGGCTGCGCAATGCTACCGGACTCGACCGGCTGACGCTCAATTCCGACAATACGTCGACGTCGAGCGGCTCGACCAACGGCAACAGCCAGAAGAGTGGCGCGTTGGGCGGCGCCTCGGTCAGCGGCGGCAAATACGTGGCGCCGGGCGTGTTCGTCGGTGTCGACCAAGGGGCCGGCGTGGGCACGACAAAGGCGCGGGTCGAGGTCGAAGTGCTGCCGCGCGTCACGGTCGATGCGACGGTCGGTGCCGGCTCCGACTCGACCAGCCTCGGGGTGAATTATAAGTTCGACTATTGATTGTACCCCGGTACCGGGGCCGCTCGCGTAAGATTGATCGCCGGATGGGGGCGCGCGGGCGTAGGGTCGCCCTCATCCATTCCGAAGGAGGGAACGTTCACCATGCGTAACGTCGCATCCGATTTTGCCGGCCTGTTTCCAACGATGGACTTGAGCCGCCGCGGCTTCGTCGTCACCACGCTTGCTGCAGGATTCGCGCTGACCGTCCAGCCGGTCCAGGCAAGCACGATCACGACCGACGCCGACGGGCTGATCGTCGGCGAAGTGAAGATCCCGGTCGCCGATGGCTCGATCCCGGCCTATCGGGCACAGCCGGTCGGCTCCGGCCCTTATCCGACCCTGCTGGTCGTCGAGGAGGTGTTCGGCGTCCACGAACATATCAAGGATGTCTGCCGCCGCTTCGCCAAGCAGGGCTATCTGGCGATCGCCCCGGAGCTTTACAGCCGGCTCGGCAATGTCGTGGCGATGACCGACATCAAGGAAGTGATGGCGACCGTCAACAAGGCGCCGGACGCGACCGTGCTGAGCGACCTGGACGCGACCGTCGCCTGGGCCGCGAAGCATGGCGGCAACAATCGCCATCTCGGCATCACCGGCTTCTGCCGTGGCGGCCGGACCGTGTGGATGTATACGGCGCATAATCACAATGTGAAGGCCGGCGTCGCCTGGTACGGTCCGCTGGTCGGTACGCCGACGCCGGAGATGCCGACCAACCCGATCGACATCGCGGATCAGGTCAAGGCACCGGTACTCGGCCTCTATGCCGGCCTCGACCAGGGCATTCTGGCCGAACACGTGGCGGCGATGCGGGCGAAGCTGCAGGAAACCGGCAACACCAAGTCGCAGATCGTCGTCTATCCGGACGCCCAGCACGGCTTCAACGCCGACTACCGGCCCAGCTACAACGAGGCCGACGCCAAGGACGGCATGTCCCGTGCCCTCGCGTGGCTGCGGGTGAACGGGGCCGGCTGAGGTCTGATCCAACGACCGGCCGGCTGTAGTCCTGCCGTCATCCCCGCGGAGGTGGATCCAGCGTTACGCGCGGGAGCGCGGATAAAGAGTCTTGTCGCCGCAGACGCGGCTCTCGCTGGATTCCAGCCTGCGTGGGAATGACGGGGAACGGCAATTTCCTACTTCGCCGCCATGGCGCAGCCGGTCAGTTCCGGCGCCAGGAATGCGTCCTTGGCAGGGACCGTGGCGACCTTTTCCAGATAGTCCCACGGGTACTTGGACTCCTCCGGCTTCTTGACCCGCATCAGCAGCCGGTCGAACACCATCTTGTTGTTCGCCTGGATCTCGCCGTGGGCGGTGAAGATATCCTCGACCGGCATCGCCTTCATCGCCGCGATCACCGGCTTCGTGTCGGCCGTATCGGCCTTCTGGATCGCCTTCAGGTAATGGGTGATCGCCGAATACAGGCCGACATGTGTGTCGTTCGGCATGCGGTTCATCTTGGCGAAATAGCGCTTGGCCCAGGCGCGCGTCTGGTCGTCCGTGTCCCAGTACCAGGATTGCATCATCAGCAGGTCGTGGGCCTCCTTCAGCCCCATGCTGTTGACATCGGACAGGTAGACGACCGGCGCCATGATCTGCTGCTTGGGCGTGATGCCGAACTCGCCGGCCTGCTTCAGCGATCCGATCAGGTCGGCGCCGGCGTTGGCCAATATCACGACCTTGGCGCCCGACCCCTGGGCCTGCAGCAGGAACGACGAGAAATCGGCGGTATTGAGCGGATGCTTGACCGAACCCTTGATCGTGCCGCCCAACCGCGTGATCTCCGCCGTGGCGTCCGCTTCCAGGCTCTTGCCGAACGCATAGTCGGCGGTCAGGAAGAAATAGCTGTCCTGGCCCTGCTTCATCAGCGCGCGGATCGGCGCCACGCTGTTCGACCAGTTGTTGTGGGTCCAGGCGATGCCCGTCGGCGAGCAGGCGGAACCGGTGAGGTCGGATGACGAGGCCGAGGTGAATATCGCCAGCTTGTTCTGTTCCTTGGCCAGCGACTGAACGGCGAGCGCGATCGCGGAATTGGTGAAGTCGATGATCATGTCGACATGGTCCGGCCCATACCATTGCCGGGCGATCGACAGGCCGACGTCGGCCTTGTTCTGATGGTCGGCCACCAGCAGCTTGATCGGCTTGCCGCCGACCGTGCCGCCGAAATCATCGATCGCCATATGGGCAGCGACGACGGAGCCGGGGCCAGCCAGGTCGGCATAGGGGCCCGACTGGTCGTTCAGCACGCCGATGGTCACCGCATCGCCGGAGATGGCGGCCGAAGCCGGCGTTGCGCCGGCGAACCCGGCCAGCAGCAAGGCGACTGCGCCCAATATCTGTCTCATCGAATGGAAGCTCCTGTTGGGGGACTTGACGGCGGCGCCTCTGGCGGACGCCTTTTGTCAGAGGTTATCGCGGCACCGGCGCTCGTCACGGTTGATATTCCACACTCATTACCGTCATCCCCGGGCTTGACCCGGGGATCCACGCCGCGCCGCTGGATCCGACGTTCGCAACAAAGTGTATGGCCCGACCGCGTGGATGGCCGGGTCAAGCCCGGCCATGACGAAATTGGCAAAATTTGCTGGTGCGGAAAGGTCATGCCACGCCGAAGCCGCCGCCGCCGGGGGTTTCGATGACGAATACGTCGCCGGGCGCCATGGCGGTCTCGTCGGTCGAGGCCAACTCCTCGATCGAACCGTCGGCCCGTTCGACATGGTTGCGGCCGGCCCGGCCCGAGGCGCCGCCATCGAGCC
Organism: Aliidongia sp.; assembly: GCF_035943795.1. Lineage (NCBI taxonomy): Bacteria > Pseudomonadati > Pseudomonadota > Alphaproteobacteria > Rhodospirillales > Dongiaceae > Aliidongia > Aliidongia sp. The sequence goes on from NZ_DASZBY010000018.1 coordinate 56,936, forward strand.
CATAAGGCGGCACGCGCCGGCGGTTCGACAGGATCGCGGCGGTCATCGGTTCGAGGAAGCGCAGGCGCCGGATAGTGCCGTCGCCACCGCGTTGCCGGCCCTCGCCGCCGGAGTTCGGCCGGATGGCGAAGCTTTCGAGCAGCACCGGGAAGCGCCACTCCAGCACCTCCGGGTCGGTCAGGCGCGAGTTGGTCATGTGGGTATGGACCGCCGTGGTGCCGTCGAAGTCGGGCCCAGCGCCGGCACCGCCGCAGATCGTTTCGTAATATTGATAAGTCGCATTGCCGAAGGTGAAGTTGTTCATGGTGCCTTGAGCGCCGGCCATCACGCCCAGCGCGCCATAGAGCGCGTCGGTCACTACCTGGCTGGTCTCGACGTTGCCGGCGACCACGGCGGCGGGATAGCGCGGGTTCAGCATCGAGCCTTCGGGAATGAGGATCTCCAGCGGGCGCATGCAACCGGCATTCATCGGGATGTCGTCGTCGACCAAAGTGCGGAAGACATAGAGTACGGCGGCGAAGCATACCGCCGAGGGTGCGTTGAAATTGTTCGGCAATTGCGCCGATGTGCCGGCGAAGTCGATCCTGGCGCCGCGCCGCGCCCGGTCGATCGTCACCGCAACCTTCACCACGGCGCCATTGTCGAGTTCATAGGCGAAGCTGCCGTCCTTCAGCACGTCGATGACGCGCCGGACCTGCTCCTCGGCATTGTTCTGGACATGGCCCATGTAGGCCTGGACCGTGGCGAGGCCGAACTGGTCGGCGATGCGCTTCAGTTCGCTCACGCCCTTTTCGTTGGCGGCGATCTGGGCGCCCAGGTCGGCGACGTTCTGGTCCGGATTGCGCGCCGGATATTTGCCCGATGCGAGCAGCGTCCGCATTTCCGCCTCGCGCAACCGGCCGCGTTCGACCAGCAGGAAATTGTCGATCAGCACGCCCTCTTCCTCGACCGTGCGGCTGCCCGGCGGCATGGAGCCGGGCGAGATGCCGCCGATGTCGGCATGGTGGCCGCGGCTTGCCGTATAGAAGATCGGCTTGGCGGCATCGCCCAGGAACACCGGCGTCACGACGGTGATGTCGGGCAGGTGGGTCCCGCCGTTGTAGGGCGCGTTCAGCACATAGACGTTGCCGGGCACCATGTCCGGGTTCTGGCGGATGATCGTCTTCACGCTCTCGCCCATCGAGCCCAGATGGACCGGCATGTGGGGCGCGTTCGCGATCAACTCGCCGTCGCCGTCGAACAGGGCGCAGGAGAAATCGAGCCGTTCCTTGATGTTGACCGAGTGCGAGGTGTTTTCCAGCGTCGAGCCCATCTGCTCGGCGATCGACATGAACAGGTTGTTGAACACCTCGAGCATGATCGGGTCGACCATTGTGCCCATGGCGTGGTCGCGGGCGAGCGGTACGACCCGGGTCAGCACCAGATGGCCCTTGGCCGTGAGTTCGGCCGACCAGCCGGGCTCGACGATGTTGGTGCCGGTCGGCTCCACGATCACGGCGGGTCCGTCGATCCGGTCGCCGGCACGGAGTGCCAGCCGGTCGTAGACCGGGGCCGCATGCTCGGTACCTTGGCTGTAGACCCGCGTGTCGGCGAGCGGCACGGGCATCGCGACCGAGGCCGGCACGGTCGGATCCTCGTGGCGGTCCATATGGCCGACCAACTCGACCGCGACCGCCTCGACGATATGGCGCTTGTTGGGCACGGTGAAACCGTAGCGGCGGATATGCGCGGCCTCGAACCGCCGTGCCAACTCGGCGGCGGCATCCGGTCCGGCCGGTGGCAACTCGACCACCAAGAACGCGTCCGTGCCCTCGTAGCGCAGGCGCGCGGTCGGGATCGCGCTCATCTGGCTTTCGGGAATGCCCTGGGCCGCCAGATCGCCGCGCGCCGCATCGCCGAGGCGTGCCACATGGCGCTGCAGTCCGTCGAGCGCGGCCGGGCTGACCGGTTCCTCGATCGCCAACTCGCGCATCACCCGGAAATCCGCCAGGCCCATGCCATAGGCCGACAGCACGCCCGCGAACGGATGCAGGAAGATCCGGGTCATGCCCAGCGCATCGGCGACCGCGCAGGCATGCTGCCCGCCGGCGCCGCCGAACGAGCAGAGCGTGTATTTCGTCACGTCGTAGCCGCGCTGGATCGAGATTTCCTTGATCGCGTTGGCCATGTTCTCGACCGCGATCTTGAGGAAGCCGTCGGCGACCTCGTGCGGCGTACGCGCGACGCCGGTCTTGGTCGCGATCTCGGCGGCCAGGATCGCGAACTTCGCCTCGACCGTGGCCCGGTCGAGCGGCCGGTCGCCGTTGGGGCCGAACACCTTGGGGAAGAAATCGGGCGTAAGCTTGCCGACCATGACGTTGGCATCGGTCACGGTCAGCGGCCCGCCGCGGCCGTAGGCGGCGGGACCGGGATTGGCGCCGGCCGAATGCGGGCCGACGCGGAAGCGGCTGCCGTCGAAAAACAGGATCGAGCCGCCGCCGGCCGCGACGGTATGGATCTGCATCATCGGCGCGCGCATGCGCACGCCCGCGACCTTGGTGTCGAACGCGCGCTCGTATTCCCCGGCATAGTGCGACACGTCGGTCGACGTGCCGCCCATGTCGAAGCCGATCATGCGGTCGAACCCGGCCGAGAGCGACGATTGCACGGCGCCGACGATGCCGCCGGCCGGGCCGGACAGGATCGAATCCTTGCCCTGGAACATCAGCGCGTCGGTCAGGCCGCCGTTCGACTGCATGAACATGAGCTTGGTGCCGCCCAACTCGCCAGCCAACTGGTCGACGTAGCGCCGCAGGATCGGCGACAGATAGGCGTCGACGACGGTCGTATCGCCGCGTCCGACCAGCTTCATGAGCGGGCTCGCCTCATGTCCGACCGAGACCTGGGTGAAGCCCAGCTCGCGGGCGATGCCGGCAACCGCCATCTCATGCTCGCGCCAGCGGTAGCCGTGCATGAACACGATGGCGCAGGCGCGGATGCCGGCGGCATGGGCATCGGCCAAGTCGCGGCGGGCGGCATCCAGATCGGCCGCCTGCAGCACCGTGCCGTCGGCCATGACCCGTTCGTCGACTTCGACGACCCGCTCGTACAGCTGCTCCGGCAGGATGATCTGGCGCGCGAAGATGTGCGGACGATCCTGGTAGGCGATGCGCAGCGCGTCGCGGAAACCCTTGGTGATGACCAGCAGCGTACGGTCGCCCTTGCGCTCCAGCAGCGCGTTAGTCGCGACCGTCGTGCCCATCTTGACCGCCGCGATCTGTGCCGCCGGGATCGGATCGTCCGGGCCGAGTTCGAGGAACTCGCGGATGCCCTGCAGGGCGGCGTCGCGGTAGCGCTCGGGATTTTCGGACAACAGTTTCCTGGTCGCGAGCGTGCCGTCGGGCCGCTTGGCGACCACGTCGGTGAAGGTGCCGCCCCGGTCGATCCAGAATTGCCATTGCTGCCGATCGGGAAGGCCATCGTTCCGCATCTGTCGTCCTCTGGTTCGTCTGCTCTCCGGTGATTTAGACGCCAAGCGATCCGGGCCGTCCAATTCTCAATTTCTATGCGGGACGATCAAAATCGCTGATGAGCAATTGCCGTCGACGGCGTACGCTGATCCGCTGTCTTCAACCTTCGGTCGGTCGCAGAGCGTTCTTTCGGACAGCAAGCCTGCGAAGCTCCCGTCCCCGAGATCCGGTGCCGTCGCCGGCCGGCTCCGATGGTTCTCCGCAGGCGCTTTTGCTCGAAAAGCCTCGGAGATCCATCATGCTGAAACGATCATGGCTGGCCGTCATTCTCGGATTTCTCGTTTTCCTGCCGGCTTCCGCCCGGGCGGACACCACCGGCTACACCTTCACCTATGCCGACCTGCAAAAGATCTTCGTCCAGAACCAGCAATATTTCGTGCTGGACGATGACGGAGCGAACGACGCGTCGCTGAACCATCTGCATTTCACGAGCGTCGATGCGACGGATGGCGTGTTCACCGGGGCGCTCTGGGCGCCGGTGGTCGTGCCGGCCGTGGCGCCGGTCACCGTCCCGGTGTTCGGCAAGCTGACGATCCATACCGACCTCGGCATCTTCGGCCTTTCGTCCGACCACGGCTATTACTACGAAATCACGTTTTTCTGGGCGCATGGCGACGCGTGCGAAGGGCAGCAGGCTTCCTACAAGGGGGCGATCACCTTTCGCGGCTACCAGGGCGGGGTGATGCGGGGAAACGTCGCCGGCGTGATCCGGTCGACATTGGGCACTTGCGGCGGCGGCGATCTGCCGTCCAGCCCCCAGCCCTTCGCCGGAAAGTTGACGAAATAGCGACGTCCGGACGCCGATCCCATGCCGCGACGGTCTCGCTGCCGGCGGCCATCCCCTGCATTGGAGTTCCATCATGCTGAAACGATCGTGCCTGGCGGCCGGGCTCTTTCTGGCCGTACTCACCCAGCCCGTGTCGGCGCAAGTCGCGGGATATCATTTTACCTACGCCGACCTGCAGAAGATCTTCGTGCAGAACAACCAGTACTTCGTCCTGGATGACGAGGGCTTCATCGATCCGACGCTCAACCATCTGCATTTCACGTCGATCGATACCACGACCGGCGCCTTCACCGGCAGCCTGTGGGCACCGACGCTGCTGCCGCCCATTCCACAACAGACCGTGCCGGTCAGCGGAACGATCACGATCTATTCGGATATCAGCGACCTCGGCCTCTCGGCGGGTTTCGGCAATTCCTATGCGATCTCGTTTTCCTGGACGCTCAACGGCATCTGCCAGGGTCAGCAGGCGTTCTACGACGGCGCGATCGTTTTCCGCGGCTATCAGGGGGCCAAGATGCGGGGCAACCTTGCCGGCACAATCACCTCGTACTACAGCGCCTGCGGGATCGGCATCCTGCCCTACAGTCCCCAGCCGGTCTCGGGGATCCTGACCAAGTGAAGACTTCCGCCATCCGGACGGCGCGCAGGCCCCGGATGGCGGATCCCGTCGCTCAATGGCGGGCGGGCTTGCTCGGCGCCTTGAAGTGCCGCAGTTCGCCCAGCAGGGCCTGCACTTCGGGGAAACTCATCGATGCGCTGCTCCAGGCATCGTCGCGCACTAGGACATCGTCCTTGGCCGGGCTCTTGCCGGCATAGGCACCGAAGATCGCCTCTTCGCCCGCCGGGTCGAGATAGCTGACCTTGTGGCTGGGCACCTTCGTCGTGCCGGCGATGCCGATCCGCACGTTGGCGTTCCCGTGCTTGCGCTTGCAATCCATCAGGTTGCCGAGGATGGCCCGGACGTATTCTTCCTTGTCGGCCACGGTGGGCAAGGCGTCGGTGACCGTCGCGTTCGGCTGGAAAATTTGTACTGCCATGGTCGCTCCGTTCTATCCAGCCGACTATCATAGAGACAT
>NZ_DASZBY010000019.1:0-5119 GCF_035943795.1 Aliidongia sp.
TCCGCCGACGCTCGACCCGCGCCATCACTTCGACTTCGGCCACTACGTTCCCTCCTATCGGACGTCCGAAAGGAATCCGAAGAGAAAGAGAATCAGGCGACGGTCAGATCACCGCAACACGGCGCAGGCCGGACGCGTACAACCAGTCTGACGGTGCAATCGAACAAAAGCCCGCACGGTTTCCCGTGCGGGCTTTTGTCCAACCTCAAAGTCCTATGGATGTTCGTCGCGAAGCTGACCGCCATATGCGGCGGCGGCGCAGGCGACGAAAGCGCCGATCAACATCGAGATCGCGGCGAAGATCGAGAAGGCCGCCGCGGACTTTCGAGCAGCGTCTCCAATCTGCTTTGCCTTGACCTCGTTGGCCTTTTCCTGGGCGATGGTGTCATCGACCCGCTTCTGGGCATCGGCCTGGCCGAGGCCGGTATGAACCGACACCAGCTGGACGAGATAGGCATTGTCGGCCGCGGCCACGTCACCGTTCACGGCGCGCATGGCCAGGATCCTGGTCGCTTCCAGATGAGCCGCCGGCCCGGTGCCCGTCGCGTCAGGTGTGACGGACCGGAACAGGCCATCGACATCATAGGCCCGGCCCATCGCCGTTCCCGTATCCGCCGCGCCGTGTGCGGCAGCGACGGTCGACGATGCCTTGACGCCCGTTCCGACCGCGGACGACGCAGCGGTCGCGATCAACGCGGCACCCATGACGGTCGCGAGCGCCCAGGTCAGGAACCCGTGGGCGGTATCGCGGAAGAACACCTCATGGGTATGCGTACCGGTCCATTTTATACGCAGTCGCCCCGTGATGTAGCCACCGACGGCAGACGACAGCCACTGGACGATGATCAGCCAGATCCCCGCCAGCACGGTGAAGGTCGTCGCCGAGACACCGGCGTTCGACCATGGTGAGATCGACGCCAGGCCAAAGCCGGAGCCCAGCGCCAGCAAAACCAGGGTCACCGCCGCTGCCACGAAAGCACCAGCGATGACTGCCGCCCAGGAAACGGCGGAGACCGAGGCCTCGACCGTCCGTTCCCCGCGCCGGAGGTCGGTGAGCGGAGCAGGTGCGATGCTCATCTCAATGCCAGATCAGGGCGAGGATGATGATGACCGGGATGGGAACACCGATCAGCCAAAGCAAGATTCCACGACCCATGAGAGCCTCCGTTGTTCCAGTTGCGGCCGCTCCTGTCTCTACCGCGCGGGTAGGTTCAGGCTTTCCGTAGTCCAACAACCGGTTGGGGCGCATCGGGTTCCCGGATCGCTATCCGTTGCACGGAGCAGCGCCACCGCGGGGTCACACGGTCCATCAAGAACCGAGAGGACGCCTAGAAGATCGGTCGCCGACCGTGCCTTCCGGCCGATCTTCCAGATCCTGGAGGGAGCCGCCGTCGCCGCTCCCGGATAGCGTCAGAGGGTCCGCCGACCGGCGACCGCGTGATACAGCACCAGGACGACGATGGCCCCGATGATCGCCACGCCCATGCTGTAGAGATTGAAACCAGTCACGCCGGCAGCGCCGAACTGGTTGAACAGGAAACCGCCGACGATCGCGCCGACGATTCCCAGAATAATATCCAACAAGGCGCCCTCGCCGGTTTTGTTCACGATCTTACTGGCGATGAAGCCCGAGATCAGGCCCAACACAATCCATCCAATGATCGACATTTCATTTTCCCCCGTTACTTTGCGACGCAAAGATCCTCGCTACAGGGGTGAATGGCTGTCGCCCGGAATGGTTCCGCGTCCGGTTGGCCAGGGCGTGTTCGGAGTTGGTAGGGAATCTTGGGATCAAATTCAGACGCTGGTGCCGAGCCTAATATCCCAACAGCCGCTGACCAGGAGCTTCCTGCGGGCTCCGCGCGGGATGGGCGGCACGGAAGGGCGATCATCCCGTGGAATGGCACCTTCGGGATCCACAACGGATGGGCACGCTATCGTGGCCCCGTTCACGGTAGCGAGCGCCATCGCCATGTCGCGATCCAGATCATCCATGCCGATGACCAGGAGGTCGCCGTCGAGGCCGGCGATCGGACTCATCGCGGGTCGGCATTCGTGATCGGCCCGCTCGTCGCACACCGGCTTCCGGTACAGTCGAACGCGACGGTCGTCTATGTCGAGCCGCAAACCAGGCTGGGACAGTTGCTGAGGCGAGACTATCCCGACGCCATCTGCCGCCTGTCGACGGATGCGGCCAGGAATTGCCTGGCGGTGCTGGAACGGACGGTGGGCAGAACCGAACCGGAAATCGATCACCGCCTCGCCCAGGCGCTTTCCCTGTTGGACGGGTCGCCTTGCGGCCCCGCGCCGATCGAAGCAGCCGCCCACGCCGTGGGTCTGTCTGCCTCCAGATTGCGGGCGATCGCAGATCTGGAGCTGGACGTTCCGCTGGTCCGGTGGGTGCTCTGGCGCAAGCTTAGCCGCGCTGGCGAAGCGCTCGCCGCCGGAGCTGGTCTCGCCGATGCGGCGCTCAGCGGCGGCTTTTCCGACCAGGCGCATTTCTCCCGGACCATGAAGGCGATGGTCGGCCTCACGCCGTCGATCGCCGCGACGTCCCTGCGTGCTCAGGGCCGTCGGGCGGAATAGAGCGTGATCGCGCCGGTCGGGGTGCGGATCGGCGGCGCGGCGGCCACATCGGCAAAGCCGGCCTCGGCGATCAGGGCGGGCAATATTCCCGCCGCATTCGGACCGGTGGGTCCGAAGCCGTCGACCATGCGGACCAGGAGAAAGGCCAGCCGCATCAGCAGGTCCGGCTGGCGGCCATAGTCGACCAGGGTCAGCGTCCCGCCCGGACGCAGGACGCGGAAGAGGTCGGCGAGAATGGCCCGTTTCATCGGCAGGAGGCAGTGATGCAGGACCAGGCTGGAGACCGCCTTGGTCACGATGCCGGCACCGATCCGATCCGTCGCGGTATTGCCCATTCCCTGGACCCATTCCGCCTCGACGCCGGCGCTTGCGGCCTTGCTGCGCGCGATATCGAGGATTGCCGGGTCGGGATCCAACCCGATGATCCGGGCCTCCGGGCATGCCCGTTTCATCAGGATCACGAGGCTGCCGGTGCCGCAGCCGATATCGACGATGACGTCGTCGGGGGCCGGCCGGACATCGGCCAGCGCAGCGGCGCGCCATCGGGTCTCCCGTGCCACGAGCGACACCAGGCGATCGTAGTAGCGGGTCAGGCTCGGCCGGCCGAGCGCGGGGATGAAATTGTCGGTCATGGGGCTTCGTCGCACGGGGCGAGGCCGCGGTCTTGAACGAACCGCTTGTCGAATTGAGACATTCCGTCTTCCGGCGGGTTTACCTTCCCGAGGAAAGGACGTCCACCGTGCTCAAACTACCGACGATGGCATCGCTCGAGGATTGGGCCGCGACGAGTCTCGCCTGGGCGGGCGAGCGCGTCCTGAACCTGAACAGTCTGGCACAACTCGGCCTCGCGATCCTGGCCGCGTTCATCGCCTGGCGGCTTGGTCCGCGGCTGGGTCGAGCGCTGCGGGAGGGCAGCGGACGCCTCACCGGCTGGGCGGCCGTCCGGCTCGTGAATGCCGTGGCGCTCGCCGTACCCGGCCTGCTCTTTCTGCTCCTGATCCAGCTCTGCGCGCTCGGCTTCGATCATGCGGGCTATCCGAACCACGTTCTTCGCCTCGTGTTCGGGCTGGCCTTGGCCTGGGTCGTGATCCGCTTCAGTTCGAGCTTCGTTCGCGACCGCACGCTTGCCAAGGTCATCACGTTCGTCGCCTTCCTGCTCGCCGCCTTGAACATCGCGGGCTTGATCGGCCCGACGATGGCATTGCTCGATGCGATGGCGGTGACGATCGGCACGCTGCGGCTGAGCCTGCTGCTGCTCCTGCGCGGGACGCTCGTCCTCGTGGTGTTGATCTGGCTCGCGAACCTGATGGCGCGGCTCGCCGAGCAGCGGCTGGGAACCATGCCGCGGCTGACCCCGGCCATGCATGTGCTGATCGCGAAGCTCGTGAGAGCGAGCCTGCTGACGCTCGCCGTCGTGCTGGCGCTGGGTGCGGTCGGCATCGATCTGACGGCTTTCGCGGTGTTCTCCGGCGCGATCGGCGTCGGCCTCGGGTTCGGCCTGCAGAAGGTCGTCTCGAACCTGGTCAGCGGGGTCATCTTGCTGATCGACAGTTCGATCAAACCGGGCGACGTGATCGAGGTCGGCAATTCCTATGGCTGGATCACGCGGATGAACGCCCGCTATGTCTCCGTCATCACGCGCGACGGCACCGAGTACCTGATCCCGAACGAAGACCTGATCACGCAGCGCGTCATCAACTGGACCTATTCGAGCGATGCCGTGCGTCTTCGCGTCAAGGTCTCGGTGTCCTACGATTGCGACGTGCGGCAGGCGATGCAGCTGTGCCAGGAAGCGGCGCGGAAGGCCGACCGCGTGCTCGCGGAGCCGGCGCCCAACTGCCTCCTGGTAGGGTTCGGCGATAGCGCGGTCGACCTGGAATTGCGCTTCTGGATCGGCGATCCCCGCAACGGCACGGCCAACATCAGCAGCGCCGTCCGGCTCGGCATCTGGGATGCCTTCAAGGAAAATGGGATCGACATCCCGTTCCCGCAGCGCGAGGTACGCCTGAAAGGGCCGCTGCCGGAGGCCGATTGAGCTCGTCCGGCTTCGACCGCCGATCATCGCACAAGGCAATGGCGGGCAATGCCGCGCACGCCGGGCCGAAGCTTGAGCATGGCGCCGGCGAGCGGCTGCAGGCCGGCTGCGCCAAGGCATTGCTGGGCAAGGCCGCCCTGCCCGACGATCTGCCCTGGCCTGCGCGTCGCGCGCGTGACCTACAGCTGGGGCGACAATGACAAGGCCCTGATCGACCACGCGCTGGGCCAGATGCACACCAGCCTGGAAGCCGTCGGCGCCAAGGAGATCTCCCGGCAGGAGGACGACACGAAACATCTGGCCGGCACCGCCCGCATGGGGTTCGATCCGACGACGAGCGTGGTCGATGCCGATTGCCGCAGCTGGGACATCCCGAACCTGTGGGTCTGCGACGGTTCCGTCTTCCCGACGACCGGCGGGGTCAATCCGTCGCTGACGATCACCTGCATCGCGATGCGAACCGCCGACCGCATTCAGGCGCTGGCAGCCCGCGGCGAG
>NZ_DASZBY010000020.1:0-41468 GCF_035943795.1 Aliidongia sp.
AATGGGGAACGGACGACGATAAGTCGAAAGCTCCTAACGAACGGTTGCAGCGCTTCCATCGTTGCGCGCGGCTACTGGGCTTGTCCCGGCGGACGTAATGACAGGCGCCAGATAAATCCGGCGGTGTCAGCATTTCCAATATAGTTCGGGACTGGAGCGAAGCGGCCGATGGACTCGATGGCATTGCGCACTTGATTGTCTATCGTCGGCACGCCCGACGAGTCCTCGATCCTGGTCCACAAGATTACGCCGTTTCGCCGCAGGGTAATGCCGATCGACATCCACGTTCGGCTTTGCGCTATGAGCGAGGATGGAATGGCCGGTAGACGGCTTCTGATCGTGTCGTTTACATAAGCCAGATATTCATCCCGGGTTGCCTCAGGACCAGGAATTTTGGCAATGCGTGATTCCTGGTGCGACGGGGCTTCCGGATGAGGTGTTTGAGCAAGACTGCCGCCGAGCGTCAGTTGCGCGTGTGACGGCGACTTCGGTTCCGGACCTTTCAACGTATCGGTCGGCGGAGCGGGCTTGGGCGGTGGTGGCGGCACGACACCAGCCATCGCGCTGCGATCGCGCGTGTCTTTCGGCGCCTCCTGCTCTGGCGCCTCGCTCTGATTGTTCTTTGCTTCGTCCGGCTTGGTCTGGCCGGCCTCTTTTTCCTGCTTGTCGGGTTCGGTTTGCCCTGCTGTCGGCCCGGCCGCGCCTAATTTATCCTTCCGCTCGCCTGCCGCGCGATCATCCGATGTGCTTTTGGCCGGATCATCCGCCTTCAGCTGTCCCGAATCATCTGAGGCCAAAGGACCGGGTGGCGGGGGAGGCGGCGGCGGTGGAGGGGGCGGCGATTTCGCCTGGGGTGGTGGTGGTGGCGGTGGAGGTGGAGGAGGTGGCGGCGAGATCGGCATGTCCTGCGGTGGCATCAGGACCAGCTGGACCGGGATCGGCTGGCCCGGCCCGCGGCTGCCGCTACGCCCACCGGCGAAGATCAGCAGCAGCACGAGCACGACATGGAACAGGACGGCAAAGATCAGCGCGCGGCGGATCCAATGACGATCGACTGGCGAGACCGGTGCGTGGGTCTCGATCAGATCCTCGGGCGTGACCTCGAAATGCGGCTCGGGTTCGATATGCGGTTCGACACGGCCGAGAGCATCCGCCTCTGCCTGCCCCGCCGCCACACTGTCGTCCCGCTCGATGGTCCCGCTCCCCGGCACGCCTACGTCCATTTCCTTTGCGCCGTACGGCGCCGCTTTCCCTACCGCTCCCGCGGCCTCAGGGCAACATCGACCGCAATCCTGCCAAACTCTGTTACCAAAATCTTCGCGACGGTTTCGAGAGCATGCGGCCTTTGGCCCGTTCGTGCTATGCCGGACGAGGATTTTACGATGGGTTTCGCAGTGAGAAGGGCCTTCATCCCGTGCGCGTGACGCCGAACGACCGGCCGCCGCTATCCGGCAAAGGGCCGAAGCGTGAGGCGCCGAAGCCGCGCCGCACCCCCGAACCGAAGGCGGGCTGGCGCCGCGCGGCCGGGCGGCTGGCATTGCGGCTGACCATGATCGGCTTCGTCTGGGGCGCGATCGGCCTCGGCCTGCTAGTCGCCTGGGCCGCTTCGACTTTGCCCGATACGTCGGAGCTGGCGCAGCCGGACCATCATCCGAGCATCACGCTGCGCGCCTCCGACGATTCGCTGATCGCGACCTTCGGCGATCTCTATGGCGAGGAGCTGAAGCTCACCGACCTGCCGAAGGCACTGCCCGAGGCAGTGATCGCGACCGAGGACCGCCGCTTTTACCATCACTTCGGCATCGATCCGTTGGGCGTGGCCCGTGCCATCTTCGTCGACCTCAAGGCCGGCCAGATGGTCCAGGGCGGCAGCACCATCACCCAGCAGGTCGCGAAGAACCTGTTCCTGACGCCGGACAAGACCCTGCTGCGCAAGGTGCAGGAGGCGGTGCTGGCGGTCTGGCTCGAACGCCATTTCACCAAGGACCAGCTGCTCGAGATCTACCTGAACCGGGTCTATTTCGGTGCCGGCACCTGGGGGGTCGATGCCGCCTCGCGTCGCTATTTCGGCAAATCGGCGCGCCGGCTCTCGCCCTATGAATGCGCGCTGCTGGCCGGCCTGCTCAAGGCGCCGACCCGGTTCAGCCCGGCGCGCGACCAGGTCCGTGCCGCGACGCGCACCGCCCAGGTGCTGACCAACATGGTCGCGGCCGGGTATCTGAGCGCGGCCGAGGCGACGACGATCCAGAAGCAGAGCTTCGTGCTGAGCTCCGTGCCGATCACCCGGCCGGGCATGCGCTATTTCGCCGATTGGGTACAGGACCAGGCCGCGACCTTCGGCCTGTCGGGCGACATCACCGTGGTGACGACGCTCGATCCGAAGATGCAACTGGCGGCCGAGGGTGCGCTGGATGCGATCCTGACCAAGGACGGCGCCAAGGCGGCGGCCGGCCAGGCCTCGCTCATCGCGATGTCGCCCGACGGCGCGATCCGCGCCATGGTCGGCGGGCGGGACTACCAGGTGAGCCAGTTCAACCGCACGGTCCAGTCGGTGCGCCAGCCCGGCTCCGCCTTCAAGCCGTTCGTCTATCTGACGGCGCTCGAGCACGGCATGCGGCCCGACGATCATTTCACCGACGGGCCGACCAGGATCGGCAATTGGCAGCCCCATGATTTCGAGAACCGCTATCTGGGCGACGTGACCATGGCCGAGGCGGTGGCCGAGTCGCTGAACACGGTCGCGGCCCAGGTCGCGCAAAAGGTCGGCATCCGCAATGTCATCGCGACCGCCCATCGCCTGGGCATCACCAGCGACCTGAACGAAGACCCGAGCTTGGCGCTCGGCACCGGCGAGGTTTCACTGATCGAGCTGACCTCGGCCTATTCGACCCTGGCGAACGGCGGCTATGCCGTCTGGCCCTATGGCATCGCCGCGATCCGCGACGCCAACGGCAAGGTGTTCTACCAGCGGCAGCAGAACAGCACCGGGCGCATCATCCAGGCGCAATATGTCGCCGACATGGACCGCATGCTGCAGGGCGTGATCCAGCACGGCACCGGCAAGGCCGCTGCGATCGGCCGTCCCGCCGCCGGCAAGACCGGCACGACGTCGGATTTCCGCGACGCGCTGTTCGTGGGCTATACCGCCGACCTGGTCACGGGCGTTTGGTTCGGCAATGACGATGATTCGCCGATGGCCAAGGTCACGGGCGGCTCGCTGCCCGCCCGTGCCTGGCATGATTTCATGACGGCGGCCCTCAAGGGCACCCCGGCGCGGCCGTTGACGACCGGCGTGGACGACGAGGGCGTGCCGATGGCGGCGAACGAGGAGCCGGATCACCAGGGCTTCATGCGCATCCTGGAAGAAGCGACCAAGGTCACGCCGGTGAGCGCGCCGTCGAACCAGCAGGAGCGGCCCGGCTGGATGCCGCCGGTCAATAGCGGCGGGCGATAGCTCAGCCGTAGCGCAGCAGCTGCGGCCCGTTCCGCTTCAGCCAGGTGCGCGCGTGGTCGACGTCGGACGACAGCTTGGCGACGACGCGCCAGAAGCGCGCGCTGTGGTTCATTTCGGCCAGATGGGCGACCTCGTGGGCCACGACATAGTCCATGATCGGCTCGGGGGCGAGGATCAGGCGCCAGGAATAGCGGATGTTGCCGCTGGACGCGCAACTGCCCCAGCGGCTGTGCGGATCGCCGACGCTGACCTTGGCGATCGGCCTGCCCAATTGCGCGGCCAACGCCCGGCTCTTGGACGCCAGCATGTCCCGCGCCAGATCGGCAAGACCGGCGCGCGTGCGCCGCGCCAGGCTGGCCTCATCGCCGGTGACTTCGATGCTGGCCGCTTTCAGCTGGAACACCGGCTGCCGACCGCGCCCCAGTTCCTGGAGCACCAGTTCTCGGTCCCTGCCAAGGACTGGGATGACCGCGCCGTCGATGAAGGCGATGCGCGGCGGCATGCGGGCCAGTTGGGCCGCGATCCAGCCGCGCTTGCCGTCGAGGAAGCCCAGCGCCACCGCGAAGGACGCGCCCGCGGGCAGGACCAGCTCGACCGAATCGACCGCCGGATGCAGCCGCAGCGCCATGCGGGCGGCGCGCGGACTGACCCGCACCGTTACGGGAATCATGTGGCCGCTCGGCAAACGGAGCGGTGGAATCTCGCGAGGGGGGCGGGCGGAGAGCATTGCTTCCGTGATAGCGCAAATATCGGGTGGATGCGATGGGATCCGCGCCACATTGCAGGCTTCACAAGACTGTCACAAAACGGCAATGTCCTGCGCGATAAGAGCGTGAGCCAAGCGCTTCAAGGTCGTTTCCGGGAGGGGAATCCATGCTGTCCATTCGTTCGCTCGCCGTTGCTGCCGCGGCACTCTGCACCACCGCGCTGACCGCGCCCGCTTTCGCGGCACCCGTCGAGATCCAATGGTGGCATGCCATGGCCGGCAAGAACGGCGAACTGGTCAACCAGTTCGCCGACGATTTCAACAAGAGCCAGGCCGACTACAAGATCGTGCCCGTGTTCAAGGGCGGCTATGCCGATACGCTGAATGCGGGCATCGCCGCGTTCCGTGCCGGGCAAGCGCCGGCGATCCTGCAGGTGTTCGAGGTCGGCACGGCGACGATGATGGCCGCCAAGGGCGCCATCAAGCCGGTCTACGAGGTTATGGACGAGGCGGGCGAGAAGTTCGATCGCTTCGCCTATCTGCCGGCGATCACGGGCTATTACTCGACGGCGGCGGGGCGGCTGCTGTCCTTCCCGTTCAACAGCTCGACGCCCGTCATGTACATCAACAACGATGCCTTCAAGAAGGCCGGGCTGGATCCGGCGAAGCCGCCGAAGACCTGGCCGGAATTCTTCGACGACGCCAAGAAGCTGAAGGCCTCGGGCAGCGCCTGCGGCTTCACCACCGGCTGGATGGCCTGGGCGCAGCTCGAAGTGTTCAGCGCCTGGCACAACAAGCCGATCGCGACCAAGGAAAACGGCATCGGCGGCAAGGATGCCGTCTTGGAGATCAACGGGCCGTTGCAGGTGCGCCACCTGCAGGACCTGGTCGATGCCGCCAAGGACAAGAGCTTCGACTATGCCGGCCGCACGACCGAGCCGGAGGCGAAGTTCGTTTCGGGCGACTGCGGCATGATCCAGACCTCGTCCGGCACCTACGGCATCTTCAAGGCGAATGCCAAGTTCGATTTCTCGGTCGCCCCGCTGCCCTATTACCCTGATGTGGCCGGTGCCCCGCAGAATACCATCATCGGCGGCGCCAGCCTGTGGATCATGGGCGGCAAGAAGGCCGAGGAATACAAGGGCGTCGCAAAGTTCCTGACCTTCCTCAGCCAGGTGCCGATCCAGGTGAAGTGGCACGAGACGACCGGCTACCTGCCGATCACCAAGGCATCTTATGAAGCGGTCCAGAAGGAAGGCTTCTACCAGTCCCATCCGGGCTTCGACGTCGCGGTCAAGGAATTGACCAACAAGGAGCCGACGGAGAATTCCAAGGGCCTGCGCCTCGGCAACCTGCCGCAGATCCGCGATGTCGTCGCCGAAGAGGTCGAGGCGGCGCTGAATGGCACGAAGACGCCGAAGGAGGCGCTCGACACCGCCGTGACGCGCGGCAACGCGCTGCTGCGGCAGTTCGAGAAAACCGCGTCTTAGTCGGCTCGGACGAACAAGGCAGTCCATGGAACGGCGCGTCGTTTTCGAAGGCAAGCTGCTGCCCTACCTGCTGGTGGCGCCGCAGCTTGCCGTCACGCTCGTCTTCTTCTTCTGGCCGGCGGCCGAAGCGGTCTATTTCTCGACCCAGAGCCAGGATGCGTTCGGCCTGTCGACCGTATTCGTCGGGTTCGAGAATTTCGCGACCGTGTTCGCCGACCCGGACTATCTGCATGCGTTCCAGGTCACCGCGATCTTCTCGGTCGCGGTGACCCTGCTCGCCATGCTGCCGGCGCTGCTGCTGGCGGTCATGGCCGATCGGGTCGTGCGGTTTGCGGCGGTTTACAAAACCGCCCTGATGCTGCCCTACGCGGTCGCACCGGCGATCGCCGGCGTGCTGTGGCTGTTCCTGTTCGCGCCGGGCATCGGCATTCTCGCCAATGCGTTGCGTTGGATGGGGGTGGATTGGAACTACCTGCTGAACGGCAACCAGGCGCTGGCGCTGGTCATCGTCGCCGCGGCCTGGAAACAGCTCAGCTATAATTTCCTGTTCTTCCTGGCCGGGCTGCAGGCAATCCCGAAATCCTTGCTCGAAGCGGCCTCGATCGACGGTGCCGGTGGCGTCCATCGGTTCCGCACCGTCGTCATGCCGCTGCTGTCGCCGACCACCTTCTTCCTGTTCGTGGTCGATGTGGTCTATGCCTTCTTCGAGACGTTCGGCGTCATCCATGCGGTGACCGGCGGCGGCCCGTCCAAGGCGACGGAGATTCTGATCTACAAAGTCTATTACGATGGCGTCGTCGGGCTCGACCTGGGCGGCTCCTCGGCCCAGTCGGTCGTGCTGATGATCATCGTCATCGCCCTGACGGCGGTCCAGTTCCGCTATGTCGAGCGCAAGGTGCATTACTAGGATGGAGAGCAGGTCCGGACATCTGGCTTGGCTGCCGCACCTGATCCTGGTGCTGGGCCTGGCCCTGGTCGGGTTCCCGATCTACGTCACCTTCGTCGGCTCGACCATGACCACGCCGGAGATCCTGTCGGGCCGCATGTCGCTGATGCCAGGCGGCCATTTCGTCGAGAATTACCTGGCTGCGCTCACCCAGGGCATGCCGCAACTGTCGGGCGTGCCGGTCGCGCGCCTGCTGCTGAACAGCCTGATCATGGCGCTGTCGATCGCGCTCGGCAAAATGCTGATCTCGTTCCTGTCGGCCTACGCCATCGTGTTCTTCCGCTTTCCCGGACGCATGGTCTGCTTCTGGATGATCTTCCTCACTCTGATGCTGCCGGTCGAGGTGCGCATCGTGCCGACTTTCCAGGTCACGGCGAACCTGGGCCTGATCGACACCTACGGCGGCCTCGCCATCCCGCTGATCGCGTCGGCGACGGCGACCCTGCTGTTCCGGCAGTTCTTCCTGACCATTCCCGACGAGCTGATCGAGGCGGCGCGGCTCGATGGCGCCGGCCCCCTGCGCTTCCTGTGGGACGTGCTGTTGCCGCTGTCGCGCACCAACCTCGCGGCCTTGTTCGTGATCCTGTTCGTCTATGGCTGGAACCAGTACCTCTGGCCGCTGCTGGTGACCAATACCGCCTCGATGACCACGCTGGTCGTGGGGATCAAGAGCATGCTGACGGTCGATGCGAACACGCCCTGGCACCTGGTCATGGCGATGGCGATCCTCGCCATGGTGCCGCCGGCGGCCGTGGTGCTGCTGATGCAGCGCTGGTTCGTCAAAGGCCTGGTCGACGCCGAGAAATAGCGAGAAACATCCGAACATGGCGACCGTCACCCTTTCCGCCGTCACCAAGTCCTATGGCAGCACCGCCGTGATCCACGGCGTCGATTGCGCGATCGCCGACGGCGAGTTCGTCGTCATCGTCGGTCCGTCCGGCTGCGGGAAATCCACGCTGCTGCGCATGGTGGCCGGGCTGGAGGCGATCACCGGCGGCACGATCGCGATCGGCGAGCGTGTGGTGAACCGGGTCGAGCCCAAGGACCGGGACATCGCCATGGTGTTCCAGAATTACGCGCTCTACCCGCACATGACCGTGTTCCAAAACATGGCCTATGGCCTGCGGATCCGTGGGCTGTCGAAGGACGACATCCGCGCGCGGGTCGACAAGGCGGCGGAAATCCTGCAGCTGGGTGCACTGCTGGACCGCACGCCGCGCCAATTGTCCGGCGGCCAGCGCCAGCGCGTCGCCATGGGCCGCGCCATCGTGCGCGAGCCCCAGGTCTTCCTGTTCGACGAACCCTTGTCGAACCTCGATGCCAAGCTGCGCGTGCAGATGCGTGTCGAGATCAAGCGGCTGCAGCAGCGGCTCGGCACGACCTCGATCTACGTCACCCACGACCAGACCGAGGCGATGACCTTGGCCGACCGGCTGATCGTGCTGAATGGTGGCGTCGCCGAGCAGATCGGCCGGCCGATCGAGCTCTACGAACGGCCGGCCAGCCTGTTCGTCGCCGGCTTCATCGGCTCGCCGGCGATGAATTTCCTCGACGGCACCATGGGCGAGGGCGGAGGGGTCATGCTCGCCGGCGGCACGGCGCTGACGATTACGAGCGACGTCGCGGCCGGCACGGCGGTAACATTGGGCATCCGGCCGGAACATCTCGTCCTCGCGGCCGAGGGCGAGGCGGCTGCCCATCTCCACGTCGAGATGGTCGAGCTGCTGGGTGCGGACACGATCGTCTATGGCACACTGGGCGACGGCGGCCCCAGCCTGCTACTGCGCCTGAACGGCGTGGCCGAGATCGCGACCGGTGTGCGGCTGCCCTTGGGATTTCCCGCGGAAAGCCTGCATCTGTTCGACAAAAGCTCCGGTCGACGCTGCTGATCTTCCAAGATTCGCCAAGCGATCCGACTCGGGCTTAATGGACTTTTAACCCCGAGTCGCGGTATATGTCGGCAGTCAATGGGGATAAATCCCTGCCTGATCGCCGGCGCTTCAGCGACAAAGTCGCTTTCCATCGCCGGGTCTTGAAGGCGAGGTCAGCATGAGCATCTCGAGCGTCGGCCAGGGTCCGGTCTCAACGATCAATACCAACGGCCAGGTTCAAGGCCGCCAGCAGCAGCTGCAGGCGACCGACAATAACAACCAGTCGAACAAGTCGGCGAAGCCGACCGGTGTCCAGCCGCTCAATTCCAGCGGTCGTGGCCAGGTGGTCAACCTCGTCGTCTGATCGCGTTCGGGCGGTTTCCGTCTGATCGATGGCAGCGTGCCGCCCTTGAAGGCTGGCGCGCCGATGTCGTTGGTTCAGCGCGGCGCCGGGGGCGGCGCGCCGGGCCCCCCGCGCCAAGGTACCAGAATCCGAATTTCGGCTGGTAGACCCGAAAGATCGCCCGTGCCGCCGCCTGTCGCGATGTCGGCCGGGGCCACGTAGGGGATCACGTCCGCGGGCACTGGACCTGGGACCCCTTTTGCCGTCGCATCGGTGGTGCTGGCCTGAACGATCCGCCAGGCGCCGTCGTCGCCGCGGCAGCCGACCGCATAGCCTGTTGCAGGCCGTCCGTCGCTGACCAGCGTTTCCGCGATCTCCCGGCACGGTTGCCGGGTCGTGGTGTCCAGCCGCTCCTTGACCGCGCGCACCGACCCGGCATGCCCCGTCGCCGGGTTCGTCCAACGTTGCTCCTGGCCCAGCGGGCCGGCCCAGGCCTGTCGGTAGCTGATCGCGCGAAACGCCTCGTCGGCGGAGTCGAGGGTATCGGCCGCGGCGGATCGGGCAAGTACCAGCAGCATGAAGAGGAGCGGCCTTGCGGCGATCCACTGCAACCGGACCATGGTCTGCTTTCGCTCGAGGGGCGGGCGGCACGCTCGATCCTACGCCCGAACCTGCGGCCGCGGCAAACCGGCCGTCAGCGGTAATAACCGCCATAGTAATAATAGTGCGGATGCGGCGGCGGTACCGGATAGACGTAGCAGGCCGAGAGAATGCCGGCGATGGTGCCGAAGATCACGATATTGGCAATCTTCCGCGTCCAAGTTCGGTGACGGCGGGGCGTTTCGGCAACCATGATCTAACCTCCAGTTTCATCGAGACCGATCTTTGGGATCGGGTCGCTCTATTATGAAACGAGATCAACAGGGTGTTTCATCCCCAAAAGCCCGCGAGTTTATTTTGCGGCAGGCATGGGGATGCGGATGCGTCCGGCGCCGTAAGGCCGGGGCGGGATCCCGCAGAAGTCTCCGATTGCCATGCTATAGTCGGATCCAAGGCGACGAGGGCGGAGGTCGGGATGACGGAACTGACGGTAGAAGCTGTAGCCAACCAGGACTTCTGGCGCGGCGTTCGGCTGGCGGTCGGGCGGGCGCTCGTGATCGTCGTCGGCCTAGCCGGCCTCTATGGTGCCGCCGGGGCCGTCGATCGTGCCGGCTATGGCTGCGGCATCGGCGCTTTCCTGGCGGCCTGCCTGGTGCTGTTCCTTGAGATCAAGCGGCATTTCGACGGTCAGCCGCCCTTGGCGCTCGACGATTTGCTGATCGACGATTTCGGCACTTTGGCGATCGGGCTGCCACTGCTCGGACTGTTCGGCATCGCCTGCCTGTTCCTGGCGGCGCGCGCCGAGGGCGGGGTCGGTTATGAGGCCGGCCTGGGCGGCGCGGTCGCGACCGTGCTGATCGGCCTCGCCAGCATCAAGGCCTGCTTCGATCGCGCCGAGGCGCACGAGGCTTAATTCGCCGGGATGCCGTAGCCGAGATCGAGAAAGCGGAATTGCTCCGCCGTGCGCGAGGCGACGGAGCCGGGCTGGTTGACCCATTCGATCTGCCGTCGCGAATTGCCGGTGCCGATCAGGATCGGACAGCCAGATGGGTCGTTGGGTCGAAGCGGCAGCAGCAGCGTTTCGACCGGATCATGGGCGCCGGAGGCAAAGACCACGTCGTAGCGTGCCGTGAAGCCGCACGGCTGATCGACGGCGCGCCACAGCCGGCGGGTGCGGTCGACCCGCTGCCCGATGTCCAGGAATTCGCCCCAGACGTGCCCGGTCAGTTCGATCCCCCAGCGCGCCCGATGCGCGGTGCCGACCAAGCGGTAGATTGCGGTATCCGCGGCCACCATGTTCAGCATGAAGATATGGGGCAGGGCCCATTTCAGGGCACCGGGATCGATGTCGGCCCGCCGCGGGACGGGTTCCTCGCCGCGTACGTCGAGCCAGTGGCCGAGCAGAAGGCGGCTGGGACCCGTCTCGAGTCCATGGCGATCCAACTCGGCCTCGTCTGTCATTTGTCTTCGGTCCCGCCATCCCAGGCGAAACGCCACTGCCCGTCGGACTGTCGTTGCCAGACCGTGACATAGCGGCCGGTCGTGCGCAGATCTTGGCCCTGGGCATCCAGACGATGCATCTCATACGGGCCGCTGGTCATGCCGACCTCACCGACGACCTTGGCGAAGGTCGGATGCCAGGTCAGCGTGAATCCGGGGCGCGCATAGAGCTTCTCGAATACCGCCCGGATCTCCACCTTGCCATGGCCGCCCTGGATGGTCGCGTTCTCGTCGGCGAAGTCGCCCCAGGCGTCGCCGTGCCGGTCGCGGGACGCAGCGAAGAATGCCTCGTCGGCCGCGGCGACGGCCTGCTCGTCGGCATTCCAGGCGGGGTCCGCGGCATGGGCGAGAGCGCTGCCCAGCAGGCCGCAGACGACCGGAATCAGGGCTATCCAGGGACGCATCGAACCGAGCCTCGTCTTCTCACGATCCCTCTAGAAGACGAGCATAGGGCCGATTTTCCTAATGGAATCTTCCCTGTGGGCCGGCGGTCGAGCGGGCTGCCGGCTTGGCTCAACCTGTGATCGGTCGAGGGCCACAACCCTTCGTCGCGACGAGCGGCAGCATCCTCGCGGACCGCTTGTCCGTCGGTTTCATCGCCCGTGGCGGATCAGGCTTCGTGCCGGGTTTCGGGAACGCAGTCGATCGTGAAATTGACGGAGTTGGCGATGAAGCACATCTCATGGGCCTGATGATGCAGCGCCTCGGCCCGCGCCGCGTCGGCACCGGCGGCGAGGGTGACCCGCGGATGCAAAGTGACGCTCGTGAAATGGCCGCTGCCGTCCGGCGTTTCCGCCATCTCCCCGACCGGCCGGTCCTCGTAGGCGACGACGCAGATCTTGGCGACCGACGCCAAATGCAGATACCACAATTGATGACAGGTCGAGACCGAGGCGACCAGCATCTCTTCCGGGTTCCAGCGCGCCGGATCACCCCGAAACGCGGGATCCGAGGATCCTGGAATCGACGGCTTCCCGTTGGTGCTGATCTCGTGGCTGCGTTCGTAGGCGCGGTAGTCCGACGTGCCGGTGCCCTGGTTGCCGGTCCAGGTCACCAGGACCTCATAGTGATGAATCTTTCCAGACATTTGTTTCTTATCCAGTGGTTTGACCGATATTGTATACATGTTACCATGCATCCATGAGCAGATCTAAGCCAGAATCGATCCGTCATCGGGTCCACTCCTATCGGACGACGCCGGATCTCATCGCCGATGAATTGCGCGACGAGATCCGGCGGGGCGTCCTGGTGGGCGGGCAGCCGTTGCCGCAGGAAGAACTCGCAATCCGGTTCGGCGTCAGCCGGATTCCGGTGCGCGAGGCGCTGCTGCGCCTGGAGGGCGAAGGGCTGGTCGCCGTCTATCCCAATCGGGGCGCCGTGGTGACGCGTTTGTCCGTCGAAGACGTACGCGAGATCTATCATCTGCGCCGACTGTTGGAAGGTGACCTGCTGGCTCGGGCGGCGCGCCGCATGGATGATGCCGACCTGAAACGGGTCGAGGCGGCGATGGACCGGGCCGAACGGGGCGCCGGCGATCCCGACTGGGCGGTACTCGACGGGGCGTTCCATGAGGCGCTGTACGCGCCGGCCGGCCATGCCAGGCAATTGAGCATGATCACCGCCCTGCGCGGCACGGTCGATCGCTATTGGGGTGCCTACCGGGCCTTGCCGGACCATACGGGCGAGTGGTTGGCGGACCATCGACGCATCGTCGAGGCTTGCCGCCTGCGCGATGCGGAACTGGCGCGCCAGGTGCTGCACGAACATCTGGCGCGCGCGGCCATCGTCGTACTCGACGGCCTCAAGGCGGAGCAGGCGGCGGGCGGGAACTAGCGCCCGGCCGCGCTCACGCCTGCTGGATCGCCGACAGGAGCCAGCGGCCACCCTGGCTGCGGCGGAAACTCCACACTTCTTCCGCTTCAACCGGCCGCTGCGGGTCGCCCTCGGCGACGAAATCCGCATCGGTCGGCCCGCGACTCGTTCGGACCGTGTAATCGATCGCGCTCCAGCGCAGATAGACTGCGGCATATTCCGTGATGCCCTCGGCCCAAGCCTCACGCGGCTCGCCGCGCAGCAGGACGACGTGATGGATCCGGTTCTGCAGGCCTTGGCGCTGGTTGTTGGCGAGCTGTTCGGAGAAATAGCTCAGCATCTCGGGGGTCACGAAGCGCTGCAGATGGGCAAGGTCGCCATTGCCCCAGGCGGTCTGAATGTTGTTGAGCGCGTCGGCGAAGACGCTGAAATCACCGTCGAGCAGCGTCAAGCTCGTCTGCGGCGCGCGACCGCTGCCACCGGCCGCAGCGAAACCGCCGACCGCATAGTCGCGAGGACGGCCCATTGCGGCGAAATCCGGCATGCCGTACCGGAAAGCCCGGAACAAAGCCCAACCGATGCCCATCAGAACGACCAGCATCAGGCACGACCCGAACGCTCCGCCCGCATGGCCGAGGCCGGTACCATGGGCCGCATAACCCGCATGACCGGAGAGCAGGCCGCCCGGTGCCAATGCCAGGATGGCCACCAGGAGCGCCAGGAATTTTCGCAGGAACGACATTCGGGCTCTCTCCGAAAGATCCGCCGGAAGGATCCCGCAGGGCGTCCACACGGCGGTTGGGCGGTCGATCAAAGAGGCGTGTCGCGCCACCTCTTTGCCGCGAGTGGCATATGGGCAAACCTGTGATGAATCCAGTCAAGAAATCTCAATGGCCTCAAAGCAGGCCGAGCGCGTGCAGGTCGGCCCGCTCCAGCACTTTGCGCGTCTGGCGATAGCCCGCCTCGACGGCACGATCGAACGAATGCCAGTCGAGCAGCGGGACCTCGCTCAGCGCCGGCTCGATCAGCAGCGTCGTCTGTGATCTTGCCAAACTGGTCTGCAATTGCGAACTGACCGTGCCGGCCCGCATCAGGATGCTGACGATGCCGGGCAGCGGCCGCGTGTCGGGCCGGAACCAGCCGATCAGCCCGTGACGATTGAGCGGCACCTCGCTGCCTGGCATCAGGGCGCGGTCGCCGGCGACGTCGATGCCGATGATCGGTCCCTTGCGCTCGCCCGCCATGATGTCGACCGGAAAATTGTCGATGACGCCGCCGTCGACCAGCACCTCGCCATCCTGCAGCACCGGCGGCAGGACGCCCGGGATCGCGACGCTGGCACGCAACGCCTGCCACAGCATGCCCGCGCGATGCACGCACATGCCGCCGCGGGTGAGGTTGGTCGATACGGCATAGAACGGCCGCCACAGGCCCTCGATCAGAGTATCGCCGAAATAGGCCTGCAGCAGGCGATCGACCGACTTGCCGCGAAACAGGGCGACCCAGGGCAGGTTGTAGTCGTCGAGTGGGTTGTTGCGCACGAAGGCGCCATGCATGCGTTCGGTGATCTCATCATCGTCCCAGTCGGCGGCGACGCACGCGCCCACGATGGCGCCCATGCTGGTGCCGCCGACCCGGTCGATCGGCACGCCGGCTTCCCGCAAGGCCCGGATGGCGCCGATATGGGCAAAGCCGCGCGAGGCGCCGCCGGCCAGTACCAGACCCACCGCAATGCCCGCCATGTGGCGCGCCAGGCGGCCGATATCCCCGCCCTCGTGCATCCTGATATGGTGGATGGCGGTGAAGCGCTCCGGCCCGAGCGGGGGATGGGCATGGCGGCCGGCCCGCTCCGGTTCGAGCAGCACCAGTTCGATCGGCAGTACCCGGCCGCCCTTGTCGATCGGCGCCACCGGCAGCGGATCGGGAATCCGGCTGAGCGGTCGGCCGATCAGCATGATCCGATCGGCCTGGCGCAGGCAGAATCGGCTCCAGCCGTCGAGTTCCGGTTCGGCCGGCCCGGCTTGATACAGCACGAGATCGTGGCTTTGCTCTATCTCGTCGTACCATTCGATCGGTTGGCCGCCCATGTCTGCATCGAACCGATGGACACGCTTGCCGGCCCGCTTCAGACGGTCGATCAGGGCGCCCATCAGTTCTTCCATCGGGATGGAACGATCGATCGGCACGACGGCGACGGCGGCATTGGGCGCGAGCGCCGCGGTTCTCAACGTCGTGCGATGCAGCCGATCGACCAGCAGCCGATTGAGCCAGATGAGGAATTTCGGTTGCTCGACGATCAGCCGGTCGAAGATCGCCTTGGGCATGACGACGAGTTCGCTGTCGCGCAAGGCGACGATGGTGGCGCTGTGTGGTTCCCCGGTGATCAGCGACATCTCGCCGACCGTCTCGCCCGACCGGATCGACGCTACGAGATGCTGGCCTCGTTCCGGCGTCGTAACGATGACGCCCAGGATGCCGGAGACGAGAATATAGAGCGCGTCGGCCGGCTCGCCCGCGTCGAACAGCGCGCGGCCGCCGGGCAGGTTGATCCACGGCAGTTCCGACTGGAGTTCGGCCAGAGTCTGGCGATCCAGCACCTCGAGCGGCGCCAGGTCGGCGAGGGCAGGCCAATGGGTACCGACGATTTCGCCTGGTTCGCGCATCGTTGCGTCGTGGGTCATACCGCTCCGATACCCGTCTCGCGCGGGCTTGCTGAAGACACGATCATGACACTTTACGGCGACAGGGTCCATGGACCGCCCGGATCGCGCACCCGTCGGCGTCAGCCGGCAGCCCGTGCCAATCCCTGGGCGGCCTTGTCATATCGCGCTTGCGTCTCGATCGGGATCTCATCCGGCGCTTCGGCGAGTGCATAGAGGGCGACCGTCGCGCGGATCGCATCCGCACCCTGCGGCACGACCCAGCCCAGCAACGCGAAATCGCCCATGAGGTCGACGGACAGGTTGCCGAGCGTGCTGCCCTCGGCCGGCGGAGCCGCCCCGGCCCGCAGCAGTCGATCGATCGCGAGGCGCTGAGCCGCGCCAGCCAGTTCGGCGTCGGCCAGCCACGCCGCGTCGGGCAGGCTGCCGTCATCCTCGACACGCGCAAAGATGCCGCCTTCCATCACCGCGACGCCGATCTGCCGCAACGCCAGGCGCTCACGGCCGGCGAGGTCCAGGTCGGCCTGCTCGTCGTCATCGGGAATGCCGACCGGGATGCCGTCGGCGTTGTAGGTCCAGCCGTGCTGGCAGCGCAGCAGCCCCCGGCCGAAGCCGGCGGGCCGCAGCGGCAGCGACCGGTGGGCGCAGGCATTCTCGAAGCCGGTCAAGGTGCCGCGGTCGTTCTGCAGCGTGATCGACCGTTCGGGCAGATCGACGGTGACGTGGCAATCATCCTCCGCCAGGCGATCGACGGGACAGACGAAGAACCAGCGCGTGCGCCAAGGGGAGGATTGTGAAGATGTCGTTGCGGTGGTCAAAATCCCTCCATACCGGCGGCAATGGGTGTATCTCGTGGGTGGCCGAGTGTGACCGGCGCGCCGTTCGCTTGGCAAGCGTCGCCCTGCCGGGTTGTTTCCGCCGCCGAATCTCGCCACACTCCGGCGCGTCGTTCCGGAACCTGGATGCTCCGCCCCATGTCTGCCGTCATCGTCGAGACTTCTCCTGCCGTTCCGCCGCAAAAGCGCCGTCGCGAGCGGGGTTTCACGCTGCTCGAACTGCTGGTCGTGATCGCCATCCTGGGCCTGCTCGCCGCCCTCGTGGCGCCCCGTGTCATGACGCTGTTCGGCAATGCCAAGCAGAAGATCGCGCAGCAGTCGATCGGTCAGCTGGTCGACGTGCTGGAATTCTACCGCCTCGACGTCGGCGCCTATCCGACCAGCGATCAGGGGCTGCAGGCGCTGGTGGCCGCGCCATCGGGCGTCGACAATTGGCACGGCCCCTATCTGAAGGACAGCAAGGGGCCGATCGACCCCTGGGGCCGGCCGTTCCAATATCGCAATCCCAGCAGCCGTACCGGCCTGCCGTTCGACATCTGCACCTACGGTGCTTCGGGCCAGCCGGGCGGCACCGGCGAGAACGCGACGGTCTGCAACAACCAATAGCGGACTACGGGTCGGTCGACGAGGCGTCCCAGGAAAGCACGGCATAGCCGTGCGGCAGGCCGGGGCCGATGCGCACGACCGCCCGGCGCGTGAAGCGGGCGTCGCCGGGGCCGCGCGCCGTCGTGCGGATCGTGACACTGCGATAGGCCGTCGGCAGGGCGATCGGCGGCTGCGCCGTGGCGCCGGGCAACTGGGCCATCGCCCTCGCCACGACCGGATCGGCCTGCGCCGGGTCGGAAATGCCGAGCTGGTGGACCGACAGGTGGGGCAGCAGCAGGGTGGCCAGCGCCTTGGGCAGCCCCAGCACCAGGGCGACGTCCTCCAGACTTTCGAACGGTGCAAAGCCCGGCTGGTACTTGAGGCCGGCCGCCTGGTATCGGGCGACCACGGCGGCCTGCTGGTCGGCCGGCAGGCCACCGCGCCATTCGACGATCGACTGGGTCACGGTCTGCGCCACCCGCGGATCCGCGCCGAGCACGGTCAGCAGCGATTGCAGCAGGTCGGCATTGGCGATGTTGGGGTTGATCTTGCCCCCCTCGTCCTCGATCCGCACCTCGACTGGGATCGGCCCGATCGTGATCCGGCGGATGCTGCGATCGACCGTCCAGGCCTGCCCGCCGGCGTCGGACAGGTGGAAGATCGCCTGGTGCACCGCGCCGTCTGCCGCCGCCTCGGCCTCGGCATTGGCCATCAGGTTGCGAGCGATCTTCGATTCGATCCGCCCGCTGGCACCCAACTCCGTCACGATCAGCGCCAGCAGGACCAGCGCCCACAGCACGATCAGCAGCGCGAAGCCGCGGTTCCGGCGGCGATCCTCTCCGGCGGAAGCCGCCGCGCTCAATTGCCCAGGACGGCGTTCGGATTGGTCGACCCGGACAGAGGCCGGGCGTTCAATTCCTGGGGTACCAGTCCGGCATGGCTGAGGTTGGTGCGCAGGTCCTCGGTCAGCGCGCGGGCATCGCGCTGGTCGTGGATCACATGGGGGGTGATCAGCACGAGCAGTTCGGTTCTGGTCCGGTCGTTGGCCTGGGTCGACAGCAGGCTGCCCAGGATCGGAATGTCCTTCAGCCAAGGGATGCCGGAATTGCCGATGCTCGTATTGTCCCGGATGAGGCCGGCCAGGCCGACGGTCTGGCCGTCCTGAATGACCACGCGGCTTTGCACCTTGCGTTCCGAGAAGGTCGGCGACTGGATCGAGGAGGTGCTGGTCGCCACCGGCTCGCTCACCTCCTGGGCGATGTCGAGCGTCACGAGGCCGCCGGTGTTGACCCGGGGGATGACCTGCATGATCACGCCGGTTTCCTGATAGGCGACGCTGCTGATGACGTCGCTGGTCGACGTCAGGGTCGATTGCGAGGTCTGGGTCAGGTACGGCACCTGATCGCCGACCTGCAAGGTCGCCTTCTCGTTGTCGAGCACCATGATCTGGGGCGACGACAGCACGCGGACGTTGGTAACCGCCTGCAGGGCGCTCAGCGCGGCATGCACCGCGCTCGTGTTCTTCGCCAGCACGAACCCCGGGAAAGCGCCGCCGATCGTACCTGCCGCGACGTTGGACAAGGTGCCCTGCAATCCGCCGTCCTTGAAGAAGAACTGCGTGCCGTACTGCAGGTTGTCGGTCAGCGTCACCTCGGCGATGGTCGCGTCGATGCGGACCTGCAGCGGCAGGATGTCGATCTTGCGCAGCATGCCGTCGATCACGCTCTGCTCCTCGGGCGTGGCATAGATCAGCAGGGCGTTGTTGCGGCGGTTGGCGATGATGCGAATGCTGTTGGCGTCGGCATCCTTGTCGCCCGACCCGCTGGAGAGCGCGTCCTGGGACGGCGACTGCGAATTGTCCTGCGGCGTACCGGCGCCGAATTGGCTCTGCGGCTGCCCCGTTCCCGATCCTGTGCCGCTGCCGGGCGTACCGCCGGGCGACCCGATGCCGCCGCCGCTCGAACCGATGGTGCCGCTCGTCGGTGCGCCGCCGGCACCGGCACCGCCGGAATTCGAGTTGAGCGTGATCTGGTCGAGGCTTGGCGAGGTGGATCCGCTACCGCTGCTGCTGCTGGAGACGTGGCCCGGGGTGAAGGCGCGCTGCAGGACGTTTTCCAGATCCCGGCTCTCGCCGTTCTGCACGTAATAGACATGCCAGCTGCGGGCGCTTGCCTTCTTGGCGCGATCGATCAGCGCGAACAGGCGGCGGGCGTCGGCGATGTAGCGGCCCTGTGACGAGACGACGAGCACGGCATTGACGCGCTCCATCGGGATAACCTTGACCAGGCCTGCCGTCGGGCCGTCGGCCTCGCTGCCGAACGCCTTGGACAGTTCGCCCGCGACCTTGGTCGGATCGCCGGTATTGACCGGAAAGACCGCATAGGACTGGCCGGCCAGCAGATCGATGTCGAACGCCCGGATCAGGCCGACCAGGCTCTGGCGCGCGGCCGGCTCGCCGCTGACCACGAGCGCGTTGTGCGTCGGGTCCGGGCTGACCTTGCCGCCCTCGGACACGAACGGCTCCAGCACCTTGGCCAGATCCTTGGCCGAGGCGTAGCGCAGCGTGATCATCTGGGTGCCCGAACCGACGCCGTCGGTGCCGACCAGCCCGGCATTGGCGCCGGGTCCGTTCGATGGCAGCACGCGGTAGAGGCCGTTCTGTTCGTTGAGCGTGGCACCGTTCTGGGCGAGCAGGGTCTCCAGGATACCCAACAGCTGGTCGCGCGGGACCGGCTGGGCGGTCTCGATCGTCGCCGTGCCGCGCACGGCCGGGTCGATCGTGTAATTGATCTTGAGCGTGCCGCCGAGGATCGACCGGGCGATCTCGCGGATGTCGGTGTCGACGAAATTGAGCGTGACGTCGGCGGCACCCGAGGCGCCGGGTCGCCGTTCGTTGCTGCCGGGACCGTTGGCGCCCAGCGCGACCTGCGGCTGGGGCGTCGCGGACTGATCGGCCGACAGCGCGCCGCTGAGCCGCGGGCTGGCGACGCCGCGATCGCCGGCGAAGTCGCCCGGCAGCGGCGTCAGCGGCTCCGTCGGTCGCGCGGCGCAGGCGGCGAGTGTCAGCAGAATGGCGGGAACGGTCAGGCGAAGCTTCATCTGCGGTTCGGCGCGGCGGGCGCGCCCCCTGGCTGGCGAATAGGCGGTTGCGGGGCGACGGGGCGGCCCGGTTTCGGGACGGTTTGGCCGGCGAAGGGGTTGGGCACGCCGGGCGGCAATTGCATGCCGCCCGGGATGAACTGGCGGGGATTCTGCGGCGCCGGATTGAGGCCGGGCATAGCGGTCGCGGGCGTTGCCGGAGCCGCGGCCGCCAGCGCCGGGTCGGGCTTGGGCTGGAGCGTCTGCGTCCCCTTGGGGCCGGTCAGCGTGACGCCATCAATGGCGATGCGCTGAACCTGCCAGCCGGCGACCTGGTCGCCTTCGTCGACGGTCAGCGGCTTGCCGTCGCCATTGGGCTGAAAGATCGCACGCCGTTGGGTCGGGTCGATCAGGATGCCGGCCAGGCGCGGCATGTCGTCCGACGGAGCGCCGGTCGCGGCGGGTCCCGCTTTCGGACGCCGGTCGAGCGCGAACAGCGGTCGCGCCAGAATGATCGGTACCAGGGCGGACCCATCGTCGACCACGGCCGCTGGCAAGTCGCTGACCCGCACCGGCGCGCTGTCCGGGGTCGGCGGGGTCGGCTTGGACGTTGCTTCGACCCCGATGACGGCGAGCAGTGCCAGCGACAGGATGCCCAATCCGCCGAGCGCGAGGTCGCGGGGCGTCATGGCGCGGTCCCGCCGCGGAAGCCATAGACGGTAAAGCCCGCGTCGAGGGCCGCGCTCTGGGCGCCCGGCAGGACGATCGGCGAGCCGTGGATCTGCAGGTCGTCGATCAGCATCGGCGGATGCGCCTGCTCGATCTGGGCCATCAGCTCGACCAGCACCGGCAAGGGCGCGCTGATGCTGAGCTTGACACCGATGCGCCGATAGGGCCCGGCCTGATCGGCAGTCAGCGTTTCCAGGCTCGAAAGGCCGGCGCCTGCGGTGCTGGCCAGCGACTGCAGCAACGACTGCAGGCTGGCGCCGGCAAGCGCGTCGGTCGCTCCCTCGAAGGTCGCGGTACCGTTGTTCGCCGGGACGGAGGCGGCACGCGCCTGCAAGGCCGGCACCTCCTCGGCCACGAGCGACATCCGGTCGGCGAGCGCGGCCCGTTGCGCCAGTCTCGCGTCCTGGTCGGCATAAAGATCCATCAACGGTGCAGCCACGGCGAGCCAGGCCACGACCACGGTCAGTATCACGAGGCCCACCGCCAGCAGGCGGCCTTGGCGTCCGGTCGGCAGGGCGGCGGCCATCTAGGGTCGGACCTCCGTCGCGATCGAGAAGATTTCCTGCTGGTTCGCTTCGAGCTTGGTCACGGGGGCGGCGAACGCCGGATCCTTGAAGCCTGGATCGGCGGCGAGCGCGCCCAGCAGCTTGGCGGCCGCGGCCGACTGCCCGATCAGCGACAGTCGCCGGTTCTTCAGCGACAGGTCGGTCAAATGGGTATCGTCCGGCAGCGCCTGGGTAGTGGCGGCCATGACTTTCAGCGGATTGGGCAGCTTCGCGCGTTCCGCCGCGATCGCCTCGCCGCCGCCGCCGGTGATCTGCCGGCGCAGGCGTGCTGCCTCGTCGACCGTGGGTTGCAATGCCGCGATCGAAGCTTCGATCTCGCGGGCGGCCAAGGCTTGCCGGACGAACGGCAGGGCAACGGCAACGAGCGCCAGCAGGGCCGCGACGGTTGTCAGGGCAGGCATCGCCCGGCCCCGCCAGCCGCGGCTGCGCGCCCCGCTGTGATCGAGCGCGATCGGCCGGATCGTCCCGTCGGACAGCAGGGGGGCCAGCATGGTCGGCGCCAGGTCGGCCGCTGCCAGATCCCGCACCAGGTCGGCCAGCGGCGCGCGGGGCACCAGCGACAGGCGGACCGTCAGGCGCCCCTGGCGACGATCCCGCTCGATCACGGCCGCGTCCCAATAGACCTCGTCGACGGCGAACGGGGTCTCGCGATCCATCTCGAAACCCAGCACGCGGACGAGTTCGCGTTCCGCGGCGAGCGGCAGCACCAGCTGCTTTTCCAGCAGGAAGGCGGAGCCCAGGCGCAGGATGACCGCATTGGGACGGCCGGGCAGGGCGCAGGCCTGCTTCAGGGCGCGAATACCCGGCCCGTCGAGCAGGAAGCGGCCGAGCCGGCTCGGCTGGCCGCGCTTGCGCAGGGTGACTTCGACCACCTCGGCCGCGGCCTCGTCCTCCAGCGTCACCAGGATGGCGTCATGGTCGAGCGGAGTCGCGCCGGCGAGCGTCGCCGGCAACAGGCTTCGGAGCTGCTCGCCCCACCAGGATAGGAAAGTGCCGATGGTCACGATAGGCCGCGCAGGCTCCCCTCTGTCCGGTCTGCTGAATGGCCGCGCCCCCGGTCGGGACCGGCCAATGGAGCAACGAGCTTAAGCCGCGTCCGATAGGCGGCAAGAGTATTAGCCGTCTCTCGGCTCGGATGAAAGGGGCTGCCCATTCAACCGCCTCCTTCTTCGACCAGCGGCGCCACCACCATGTCCGGCCAATGACGCCGGTCCTTCCCGGCAAAGACGAGTCGCAGGCGGATCAGCGCAGGCGCGGTGGTCGCGGTCCAGCGATCGCGCCAGCCGGGCGCGTCGAGACCGCCCTGCCAATAGGCGAGCTCGATATGGTCCAGGTTTTCCGCGACGACCGCTTCGCCGCTCGCAGGCTGCGTCGTGTTCGGGTCGATCAGCATGCCGGCCCAGCGCAGCATCAGCCGGTGCCGGTCGTCGACGGCGAGCGTGATCTTGGCCCGCCGGCCCGACGAGGCGAAGGCGAGCGGCAGGACCCCGTCGAAGCTCACGCTGTCGGTCTCGCCCTCGAAATCATTGCGGCCGTGGACGGCGCCTGTGGTGGCGCTGGTGAGCAGGCCGCGGATCGTTCGATCGACCGCGTCAAGATCCGCGGTCTCGTCGACCAGCGCCGCCTGGCGCGTCCAGGCCGCCATGCCGAGGCGCATGCCCTGGCCGAGCCCCGCCATCAGGATGCCCAGCACGACGAGCGCCACCAGGATCTCCATCAGGGTGAAGCCGGCCTGGCGCCGGCCGGCATCAGCGGCCATCGTCGCCCCCCAGTCCCATGCGCTGGGTCCGCAGCACGACCTCGCGATCCTTGCCCCCCTCACGCCACGAAATCGCGACGGCGACGGCATAGAGCACCGGCGGTGGCGGACCGGTGATCCGCGAGGGACCGTTGCCGGTGCTCTGTCCGGTGGCGATCGGCGTCACGTCCAGATGCCAGCGGAATCCGCTGCCGTCGGCGCCCTCGCTGCTGCCGGCGATCAGGGCGGCGTCGTGGCCGATCGCGGCCATGTGCGAGCGCGCCCGGGCGACGGCCTCGTCATAGCGTCCGGCCGTCCGGACAGACAACAGCCCGCCCGAAGCCGCGCGAAACAGCAGGACCAAGGCGAGCGAGGCGATCGCGAACGCGATCAGCACTTCCAGCAGGGTGAAGCCGCGCTCAGTTCGCATCGCCGACGCTGACCCGGCCGTTCAGCCAATCGATGCCGATCTTCATGCGGCGCCGGCCGTCCCTGAGTTCGACGCGGCCGCCGGTCGAGCTGCCGTCGGGCAGGAACTGGAAGTCGGCCAGCGTGCCGTTCACCGACTGGCCGGCAACCGTCAGGACGGCGATGTCGAGCCCGCGCGGCAAGGCAGTCGGGCGGTCGGCGCCGATGCGCCAGCTATGGGCGGAAAGGTCGATGCTGACCTCGATCGCGCGGTTCTCGCTCACGGCCCGCGAACGGGCGGTGCGGAAACCCGCGGCCAGTTCGTTCGCCGCCGCGCGGGCGGTGAGCGTGTGCAGGCCCAGGGGTCCGCGCGCCGCGACCATGGCGAGCACGAGCCCGAGGATCGCCAGCACGACGATCATCTCGATCAGCGTGAAACCGGCCGTGCCCGGTCGGCGGCAGGGCTCAGAGCGCCAGGTCATTGAGGCCCAGCATGGCCGTCAGCAGGGAGCCCACGATCGCCGCGACCGCGGCACCCATCGCGATGGTGATCGTGGGCACGAGCAGCGCCACCATGCGCTGCACGGCGATGCGTGTCCGCTCCTCGTGAATCTCCGCCGCCTTCAGCGCCATGGCGGCCAACTGTGCGGTCTCCTCGCCCAGCCGCAGCAGATGGATCGTGCGCGCCGGAAAGATCTGGGAGTCGCCCAGCGGCCGTGACAGTCCGGCGCCGCCCTTGGCGCTGTCGCTCGCCTGCTGGATCGCCGCGACCGCCGCCAGATTGCCGATCGTCTCGGTGACGATGGCGAGAGCGCCGATCAACGGCACGCCGTTCTTCAGCAGGGTGCCCAGCGTGCGGGTGAAGCGTGCGGCCAGGCTCTCGCGCAGCAGGCCGCCCAGGACGGGCAGGCGCAGCAGAAACCGGTCGACCGGCCGGCGGAAGCCGTCGTTCTTCAGCGCTTGGCGCAATGCCACGCCTAGAACCAGCGCCAGCACGAGCAGCCAGGGTCCGGCGACCTGCATGGCGTCGCCGAAGGCGATCAGCAGCCGGGTCATGGTCGGAAGCTGCGCGCCGGATTCGGCGAACAGCGGGACGAACTGCGGCAACACGTAGCCGATCAGGACACTGATCGAGCCGATGGCGGCGACCAGCAGCAGGGCAGGATAGATCAGTGCCGATTGTACCGTCGCCGCCAGGCTGCGTTCGCGTTCCAGCAGGCCCGACAGGCGATCCAGGGTCTCGGCGAGCGCGCCGCCCGCCTCGCCGGCACGCACCAGCCCGACATGCAGCTTCGGGAAGCTCTGCGGTTCCTGGGCGAGCGCGGCTGCGAGCGCGCTGCCGCCGCGCACCTTCTCGCGCACGCGGTCCATGACTTTGGCGACCCGGGAATTGGGCGCGGTTTCGACGATGAAGCGCAGCGCGCGATCGAGATCCTGGCCCGCCGCCAGCATGGTCGCAAGCTCGCGCGTGACGTCGGTCATTTCCTGCCGGCGCAGGCCGCGCCGGCCGCCGAGATCGGCGGTGAACAGTTCGGCCCAGCGCCCGGCGCCGCCGGCCGGCTCGGCCCGCATCGGCATGTGGCCCTGACGCTGCAGCCGGTCGATCACGGTCGCCTGGTCCGGTGCTTCCATGGTGCCGCGCTGGATCTGCCCCTGCGCGTCGATGGCTGTGAAGCGAAAGGCGGGCATGGATCGTCAGCCCTCGGCCCGGATCGACCGCACGACCTCTTCTACGGTCGTGATGCCGGCGAGTGCCGCATCAATGCCGGCGTCGAACATCGAATGCATGCCGCCGGCGATGGCCGCGCGCTCGATGGCGCCATGGTCGGCGCGCGCGAAGATCAACCGCTCGATCTCGTCGTTCGGGATCAGCAACTCGGCGATGGCCTGCCGGCCGCGATAGCCGGTGCCGCGACATTGCGGGCAGCCGACGGCATGATGCAGCAGGATCGGGCGCGTCGCCGTGCGACGGTCGAGCCCGAACCGCTCGATCAGTTCGGCGGGCGCCTCGACCGGACGCTTGCAATGCGGGCACAGCCGCCGCACCAGGCGCTGGGCCAGCACGCCCTTGACGACGGCGGTGATCAGATAATCTTCCAGCCCCATGTCGCGCAGCCGGGTGACGGTCGCGGCGGCGGAATTGGTGTGCAGGGTCGACAGCACGAGATGGCCGGTCAGCGATGCCTGCACCGCGATCTGCGCGGTCTCGAGATCGCGGATTTCGCCGATCATGATCACGTCCGGATCCTGGCGCAGGATCGAGCGCAGCAATTGCGCGAAGGTCAGGCCGATCTGCGGCTTGACCTGGATCTGGTTGATGCCGCTCAGCTGGAATTCGATCGGATCCTCGACCGTGACGATCTTGCGGGCGATCGAATTGAGGTTCAGCAGGCCGGTGTAAAGCGTGGTGGTCTTGCCGCTGCCGGTCGGGCCGGTGACCAGCACCATGCCGTTCGGCAGGTCGAGCAGCCGCTGCAGGTTCGCCGTCAACGACGGGGGCAGGCCGATCTTGCCATAGTCGAACTCGACGGCGGTGCGGTCCAGCACGCGCAGCACGACGGTTTCGCCATAGAGCGAGGGAATGGTCGAGACGCGGAAGTCCACCTCCTGGCCGCGCACGGCCAGTTTCAGGCGGCCATCCTGGGGCAGGCGCCGCTCGGCGATGTCGAGCCGCGCCATGATCTTGATGCGCGAAGTGATCGCCGGGGTGAGGCGGGTCGCCGGCGATTCGGCCTCGTGCAGCACGCCGTCATAGCGGTAGCGCACACGCAGCCGATCCTCGAACGGCTCGATATGGATGTCCGACGCCTGGGTCTCGACGGCACGGGCGATCATCTGGTTGACCAGCCGGATGACCGGCGCCTCGCTCGCCAGATCCTTGAGCCGTTCGGCATCCTCTTCAAGCGGCTCGTCCGTGGCGCCGTTCGACGGGTCGGCGGCGGCATTGCCACCGGCCTCCGGGTAAAGCCGGTTGAGCGCCGCGTCCAGCTCGATCGGCAGGGCGATCTCGACCGCGACGGCCCGACCGGTCGCGGCCGCGACGGCGCTGCGGGTGAAGGGATCGAGCGGATCGGCCATGGCCAGGATCACCCGGTCGGGCTCGACCGCGATCGGCAAGGCGTGGGCCTTGCGCAGGAAACGGGCCTTCAGTCGGTCGACCAGCAGCGGGGCATCCGGATAGCGATCGGCGGTGACGAGCGGCAGGCCCAGATAGGCGGCCAGCGATTCGGCGAGGCCGCGTTCCGAGACCAGGCCCAGCTGGGTCAGCACCGCGTCGAGCCGCTGCCCCGTTTCGCCCGCGACGCGGCGCGCACGCTCCAGCGTCTTGTCGTCGATCAGCCCGCGCTCGAGCAGCACGACGCTCAAGGCTTCCAGCGGATCGGCGGCGGTGCCGGTCGGATCGGGGGCCTGGGAAGAACGCTCAGCGAGGTCGGTCATCGGCAATGGGCGCCAAGCAGATTGTCCAAGGGGCCTCAGACTGTGTAGAGGACGGGACCGGTGGCAAGCGGAAAGCGCATGTCATCCACCGTCCTTGGAGGTGTCCGTGGTTCCGGACTGGGTCGTCTATCTGCTGGCACCGTTCATCGGCAGCTTCCTCGGCGTGCTGATCCGGCGTCTGCCGGCCGATCTGCCGGTCGGCAACGCGCGGTCGCGCTGCGACCATTGCGGCACGCCGCTCGGCCCTCGCGACCTTGTGCCGCTGCTGAGCTGGCTGCTGGCGCGCGGGCGCTGCCGCCACTGCGGTGCGCCGATCGGCGAGTTCTATCCATTGGTCGAGTTGGCGGCGCTGGCGGTCGCGGTCTGGGCCGGGACGCTCGATGCCGGCGCGGCGCTGTGGCTCGACTGCCTGCTGGGTTGGGGGTTGCTGACGCTGGCCTGGATCGATGCGGAACACCTGCTGCTGCCCGACGTGCTGACCCTGCCGCTGATCCTCGCCGGGCTCGGTGCCGCCTGGCTGCTGGAATGGCCGCCGATCGTCGATGCCGCAGCCGGCGCCGCGGTGGGATACCTGGTGTTTCGGCTCGTCGCCCTCGTCTATCGCCGGGTGCGCGGTCGCGACGGGCTGGGCGGCGGCGACGCGAAGCTGCTGGCGGTCGCCGGTGCCTGGATCGGCTGGCAGGGGCTGGGCGACGTGGTGCTGGGCGCTGCGCTGGCCGGCATCCTGTGGTTCGTCGCGACCCGACCCGCCAGCCGGGACGACGGCCGGCCGATGGCCGGGCCGGCCGAATTGCCGTTCGGTCCCGCACTGGCCATCGCGATCTGGCTGGTGCGGCTCTATGGGCCATTTTTGGGGCTCTGACCCTCGAATGGGATGATCCGCGACGCCGCGCGTTGGTGATGCAGCGGCTTTACCCGCCGCTGCCGAAATCACAACGAAAAGTGGGTCTAAAAATGTTCCAAGCATTTCGTCCCGCGACCCGAGCGGTCGCTGCCGCGGCTCTGTTGAGCAGCTTTGCCGTCG
Source organism: Aliidongia sp. (assembly GCF_035943795.1). NCBI lineage: Bacteria > Pseudomonadati > Pseudomonadota > Alphaproteobacteria > Rhodospirillales > Dongiaceae > Aliidongia > Aliidongia sp. The sequence continues at coordinate 27,785 of NZ_DASZBY010000020.1, forward strand.
CTCTGCCGGCCCTGGCCCAGACCACGCCTGCCGCTGCCCCGGCGGCGAGCGCTCCCGCCGCCGCACCGGCCGCTGCCGCCAAGGCTGAGAAACATTCGGCCGCCGTCGAGTCTCATATCGCCGAGCTCAAGAAGAAGCTGATGATCACCGACGCGCAGAACGCGACGTGGGAAACCTTTGCTCAGGTCATGCGCGAGAATGGCGAGGCCATGGAATCGGCGATCCAGGACCGCGAGGCCAACAAGGATCTCGACGCGATCGGCGATCTGAAGTCCTACGCCAAGGTGGCCCAGGTCCATGCCGACGGCGCGCAGAAGCTCGCCGGCGCGTTCCAGCCGGTCTACGACAGCCTGTCGCCCGCGCAGAAGAAGAACGCCGACACCATGTTCGAGCATACCCGCCACGGCAAGATGGACGGCGCGAAGAAGAAGTAGTCGCTTCGGCGATCACCGGCTTCTTCCAAAAGCGATCCACCCTCTGAAAGGAGTGGCGACATGAGCACGATCACGAAGGGATGGCGCCGACTGGCGCTCGTTCTGGCGCTGGCGCCGATGGCCGCGGTGACGATAGCGGCACCGGCCGCGCATGCTTACGACCGCTACGACCGCTACCACCGCGAGCGTCACTACGATCATCATCGCGAGTGGCGCGGCCGCGGTTATTACGCACCGCCGCCGCCGGTCTATTACCCGCAGCAGCAGGCGTCGCCGGGCATCAGCCTGTTCTTCCCGATCCGCTGAACAAGGGGGCGGCCGCGAGGCTGCCCTCTTTCTTTCAGGCCAGTCCCATCAGACGGCGGCGCGCGACGATGCGCTCGCGATGGGCGGTATAGAGGCCGCTGGCAATGATCACCGCGGCGCCGACCAGCGTCATCAGGTCGGGGATCATGCTGAACAGCAGGAAACCGGCCAGGCTCGACCAGACCAGCTGCGTGTAGGAAAACGGCGCCAGGACCGAAGCATTGGCGCGACGGTATCCTTGAACGACCAGCCATTGCGCGGCGGTCGAGACGCAGGCCATGAAACCGCCGATGGCGACTGCCCGCCAGCTGGGTGCCTCCCACACGAACGGGAGCATCGCGCTGGTCACGACGAAGCCGGTCAGGGCGGCATAGCCCAGCGTCGTCACCATGCCGTCATTGCTGTGGCTCATCTTGCGGGTCAGCACGATGCCGCAGGCCCAGCTGACCGACGACAGCAGGGGCAGGGCCGAGGCCGGGTTGAACGCGCTCGTACCGGGCCGGACCACGATCAGCACGCCGATCAATCCGACGAAAATCGCGCTCCAGCGGCGTAGGCCGACCTTCTCGCCCAGCACCGGGATCGACAGCGCTGTGATGAACAGGGGCGAGACGAAACTGGTCGCCGTGGCATCGGCCATGGCGAGGTAGCGCAGGCCGGCGGTGAAGAACAGCGCCGATCCCAGCAGACCCAGACCGCGGCCGATCTGCAGCACCGGAGCGGCGGAGCGGAACAGCGCCGGCCGTCGCAGCAGGGCCGGCAGCATCAGCAGCGTAAAGCCGCTATAGCGCAGCCACACCACCTCGATCGGCGGCAGCACCTGGCCCAGCAGCTTCGAGCAGGCGTCGGACATGGAGAAGAACACCATGGCCGCGACGATCAGCAGGATGCCGCGAACCGGGTCGTCGACCTGGCGTGTCATCGCCCGATCCGGCGCGATGGATGCGGCAGGACCGGCTTTCGCGATCGGGACGGTGCTTTCGGTCATGGGGACGCCAGGCTGCGACAAATTACCTCGCAACCTAGCATCCTCCATCGATCCACAGCCAAGCAGCCCACGAGGGGCCCGTATGCTCAAGGCTCATCCGGCAATGCACGGCGTGTCAGCCGCGCTCCTCGCGCGCCGCCTGCTTGGCGACCCGGCTGTGGCGGCGGCCATAGCTGAAATAGATTGCCAGGCCGACGACCAGCCAGATGCCGAGCCGGTACCAGGTCTCGACATCGAGCGAGACCATCATGGCGAGGCAGGTGAGAATGCCGAGGATCGGCACGAGCGGGACCCAGGGCGTGCGATAGCCGCGCTCCTGCTCGGGATTGGTCCGGCGCAGGATCATGACGCCGGCACAGACGATGACGAAAGCGAGCAGGGTTCCGATCGACGTCATGTGACCGAGCTTGCTGATCGGCACGAAGCCGCCCAGCGCGCCGGTGAAGACCATGAACGTCAGGTTCGAGCGCCAGGGCGTCTGCCATTCCGGATGGATCTCCGAGAACAGCTTCGGGACCAGGCGGTCGTGGGACATCGAATAGAACACGCGGCTTTGTCCCAGGAGCAGCACCAGCATGACCGAGGTGAAGCCGCCGATGATGCCGAGCTTGACTGCGACCTGCAGCCAGCGGAACGGCGTCTGGTCGATTGCGGTCGCCACGGGTGCCGCATCGCCCTTCATGTCATGGAAATTGACCAGCCCGGTCAGCACGAGGGCGAAGGCGACGTACAGGACGGTGCAGATGACGAGCGAGCCCAGAATGCCGATCGCCATGTCGCGCTGCGGATTTTTTGCCTCCTGGGCCGCGGTCGAGACGGCATCGAAACCGATATAGGCGAAGAAGATCACGCCGGCCCCGCGCATGATGCCGGACCAGCCGTATTCGCCGAAGGTGCCGGTATTGGGCGGGATGAACGGCTGGTAGTTCTGCGTCTTGACGTAAGCGGCACCGGCCGCCACCACGGCCAGCACGACCGCGACCTTGACGACCACGATGACGCTGTTGACGCGCGAGGATTCCTCGATGCCGCGCATCAGCAGCGAGATCGCGGCAATGATCAGGATGGCCGGCAGGTTGACCAGTCCGGCGATCGTCGTGCCGTCGGCGAGCTTGACCGTATCGAACGGCGAGATGACGAAGCGGGCCGGCAGGTTGAGCCCCCAGTCGTGCAGCAGCGACACGACGTAGCGCGACCAACTGACCGAGACCGTGGCGGCGCCGACCGCATATTCCAGCACCAGATCCCAGCCGATGATCCAGGCGACCAGTTCGCCCATGGTGGCGTAGGCGTAGGTATAGGCGCTGCCGGCGACCGGCAGCATGCTGGCGAGCTCGCTGTAGCACATGCCCGCGAAGGCGCAGCCGATGGCCGCGACGATGAACGAGAGGACCACCGCCGGGCCGGCATTCTCCGCCGCGGCGATACCGGTCAGCGAGAACAGGCCGGCACCGATGATGCAGCCGATGCCGAGCGCGATCAGGCTCCAAGGTCCGAGCGTTCTTTTGAGCGTCCGTTTGCCGTCGCCGGCTTCGGTGAGGGCGGACAATGGCTTCGTCTGGAACAGCGCGCTCATGGCCGACGCTCCAGGCCGCCGACTTTTTCCTGGGATTTCATGGCGCTTCCTCCGATTGCAACCTTATGCAATCGAAACGGGAGGGAGCGGGCTTGGGTTCCCGCTAGCGCTTGACCAGTGGGCAGCCACCCTCCTCGACCGGGCGGAATGCACGGGCGGCCGGGATGTCCCGCACCTTTTTGTAAAAGTCCCACGGATACTGGGATTCCGCGGGGCTTTTGACCTGGTACAGCGTCAGATCGTAGACCACCTGGCCGTCGGCCCGGATCGAACCGGCGCGTCCGAAAAAATCGACGGGCAACTCGCGCATCTTGGCGTTGACCGGTCCAGCATCGATCGTTCCGACGGCGTCGGCGGCCTTCAGGTAGTGGCTGATCGAGGCGTAGGTCGCGGCTTGCTGTTTCGTCGGCATGTGATGCGCTTCGGCATTGAACCGCTTGGCGAAGGCGCGGGCCTGGTCGTTCTGGTCCCAGTAGAAACCTTCGGTCACGTACAGCCGTTGGGCGGCTGCGAGGCCGATCGCATTCACATCGGTGATGTAGATCAGCAGGCCCGCCAACGACTGGCCGCCGGCACCGAGGTGGGCGGCATCGGCCTGCTTGATCGCATTGACCGCATCCGCCCCGGCATCGGCCAGGGCTATGACCTTCGCGCGGGATTTCCTGGCCGCGTCCAGATAGGAGGCGAAATCCGTGGTCCCGAGCGGATGGCGGATCTGCCCCAGCACCAGCGCGCCCTGATTTTTCACGACCTCGACCGCGTCGCGTTCCATGGCTTGGCCGAACGCATAATCGACGGTCAGGAAGAACCAGCTGTCGCCGCCGCTCTGGACCACGGCCTCGGTCGTGCTGCGGGCCAGCGCATAAGTATCCTCGGCCCAATGGGACGAGGTTGCGGCGCAGGCCTTGCCGGTGAGATCGGAGTCGGGAGCGCCGGCGATCAGCAGCGTCTTGCCGCGCGCCCGGCCGATTTCTTGAGCCGCCAGTGCGACGCTCGACGTCGACAGGCCGGCGACGACGTCGACGCCGGCATTGTCGAACCAGTCCCGCAGGATGGCGCTACCGACGGCGGGATCGTTCTTATGGTCGGCGTCGCGCAATTCGATCGGCCGTCCCAGCACCTTGCCGCCATAGTCCGCGATCGCCAGGCGTGCCGCCACGACGTTGCCGGTGCCGCCGTTCTCCGCATAGGTGCCCGACTCGTCGGTCAGGATGCCGATTCTGAACGGGGGCGGGGCGTCGGCCCCGAGCGACCGCCCCGGAATTGCGATCAAGAAAAGAGCCGCGGCAACCGGCGCCAGTGCGCTGTAGTTCATGCCCAGTCCCCCCTGTCCGGCGGCGCCTGCTCCGCCAGCGCGGCAGCTTGCGGTGCCGGCCGCCAGGGCGCAATGGGTTCCACGCTCGTTTAGTGCTTGTAAAGACGGGCATTCATGGCTTTGCTTCAAACTACAGGATGGTTCGGTTCGATCGGGCGCGGGGGCGGCCATCGAACCTCGGTAATCCCGGTCCTTAAAGGGGCGGTGGTGATGCGATCACGCAGCGCGCGCGTTGGAATGCTCATGCTGACGCTGCTGTCGGTGCCGAGCGTGCGGGCGGCCGAGCTTCCGCTGACCCATCTGACCGTCATGGGCTCGCTGGGCGGGACCGCGCAATATCGCGACATCGAGGAACCGTTCTGGAAACGCCAATTGTCCGCCGATTCGGGCGGACGGGTAACGGCCGACATGAGCCCGTTCGACCGGACCGGGCTGAAGGGCTTCGAGGCGCTGCAGATGGCGCGGCTCGGCGTCATCAGCTTCCTGACGTTGCCGCTGTCGCTGGTGTCGAGCGAGGATCCGGAGGCCAACGCGGCCGATCTGCCGGGCCTCAATCCGTCGATGGCGGAGATGAGAGCCAACCTTACCGCCTATCGCCCGGTCCTGAGCGAACTCTATCGCACCCGCTACGGGCTGGAACCGCTTGCGATGATGAGCTATCCGCAGCAGGTGCTGTTCTGCAAGGAACGCTTCGAGCGCCTTTCCGATCTGGCGGGGCGCAGGATCAGGGTCGCCAGCGGGATCCAGGCGAGCATGATCGGCGCGCTGGGCGCACGGGGCATCGTGCTGCCGCTGGGGGACGTGGATCGCGCCCTCGCCAACGGCCTGGTCGACTGCGCCGTCACAGGCACCCTGACCGGGAATGCCCTGGGCCTGCCCAGGACGACCCACTACATCTACGCCCTGGCGCTCAACTGGGGGCTCCAGATCGTGCTGGCGAACCGCGTCGTCTGGCAGTCGCTGGCCCCGGAGGTGAGGAGCTTCCTCGCCGACGAACTGGCGGCGCTCGAACAGCGCGTGTGGGACCAGGCCGAGCATGCGGACATCCAGGGCTTCGCGTGCGACACCGGCCGGAACGAATGCACCGATGGCGTGAAGAGCGACATGGTCCTGGTGGCCGAGGCGCCGGACGACAGGGAGCTGCTGGATCGGATCCTGCGTACGGTCATTCTGCCGAAATGGGCGGCCCGGTGCGGCGAGGACTGTGCCGCGCAATGGAACCGCACCGTCGGCGCGCGCATGGGGCTGACGGCCGAGGCAGCCTTGCAATGAGCCGCACTCCGGAATCCCGGCGCCTGTGGCGCGGCGCCCATCGCTGGCTCGATCTCGAGGCGGGGATCATCGGCTTCAGCATCCTGGCGGTCATCGCCTTCGGCACGGTGCTGGCCTTCACGCTCGATCGAAGCCGCCATGCCGCGATCGAGAGTGCCCAGGCGACGACGCGAAGCCTGGCCGTCGCGGCCGAAACCGCCACGGCACGCACCGTGCTCTCGATCGACGCCATGCTCTCGGCCGTGGCGGAGGCGCTGGACAAGCTGCCGGCCGACGCCCCGCTCGACGGACCGCAAGCGCACGATCTGCTGCGGATTTTCGACGATCAGAATTTCTCGGTCAGGGATATCCTGCTGATCGACGCCAAGGGTTTCCAGATCAACGATTCCGCGTCGATCCTGCGGAAAGCCCGGTCGCTCGCCGATCGCGATTTCGCCAACACCCATGGGGTCGGGCCCGATGCCCAGGCCCTGTTCATCGGTCGGCCTGCACGCTCGCAAGTCACCGAAAGCTGGTCCATCTTCATGAGCCGGCCGATCATACTGCAGGGGGGCCGCTTCACCGGGCGTATCGCGGCAGAGGTTCCCGTCGACACGTTCAGCGATTTCTACGACAAGCTCAACGCCGGCAAGGCGACCAAGATTGCGCTGTTTGCCAGCGACGGAACGCTGCTCGCGAACGATCCGCCGAGCGACGGCAGGATCGGCGAGCGGATCGTGGCTCCGGACCGGCTCGCCCAGCCATTCTCCGATGCGGTGGTCACGACCATCGAACCCGATGCCTTGAACGGCATCCGCGCCATCGTTTCGTCGAAGGCGATCCCGGTGCGGCCGCTTGCCGTATCCGCGGGCATCGACCTGCCCGACGCGCTGGGCGGCTGGAACGAGGAGGCGCGGGTGCTGGCCTTCGTGTTCCTGCTCGGGACCGTGGCCTGCGCCGCCTTCACGCTGGTGCTGGTCACGCTGCTGCGCCGGCAGCGGCGGGCGCAGGCGCTGCTGCAGGATGCGCTCGAGCATTTGAGCGAAGGTTTCGTCCTGTTCGATCCGCAGGAACGGTTGATCATGTGCAACAGCCGGTTCCGCGCAATCTATGCGCGCAGTGCTCCCGCCATGGTGCCGGGCGCGAGCCTGGAGGAGATCATCCGGTTCGGAGCGGAACAGGGCGAGTATCTGGGCGTGCCGCCCCAAGACGTCGACGGCTGGCTCGCCGAAACGGTGGCCGAACATCGCGGCATCGCCGGCAGTACGGTCGAGCGTCAGCTGGCCGACGGCCGTTGGCTGCAGATCTCGGAGCAACGCACGTCCGACGGCGGCACCGTGGGCGTGCGCACCGACATCACCGGCATCAAGGAGCATGAAGTCCAGCTTCGGTTGAACGAGGACCAGCTGACCCAGACCATCAAGGCGCTGGAGGAAGCGCGTGCCCAGGCCCAGCACCAAGCCGACGACTTGACGAAGCTCGCGGGCGATCTCGCCGCCGCGCGCGACAAGGCCGAGGTCGCCAACCGGGCGAAGAGCCAGTTTCTGGCCAACATGAGCCACGAGTTGCGCACGCCGCTGAACGCGGTGATCGGGTTCGCGGAATTGCTGAAACTCGAGGTGTTCGGGCCGCTCAACGACAAACAGCGGGAATATGTCGAGGACATCCGGGGCTCCGGCGCCCATCTGCTCGAGGTGATCAACGACGTGCTCGATCTTTCGAAGATCGAGGCCGGTCACGCCGAGTTGCGCGAGGAGGTGGCGGATCTGGTCGAGTTGATCGACGGGCAGGTCGCCGTCATGGCGCCGCGCGCGGTTCAGGGCGCGCTCACGATCCGGACCGACTATCAGCCGGGCCTGCCGCTGTGCTGGATCGACATGCTCAAGGTTCGGCAGATGGTGCTCAATCTTTTGTCGAATGCCGTCAAGTTCACGCCGGAGGGCGGGTCGATCCTGGTGGCGGCCGCGATCGCGCCGGTCGGCGGCGATCGGCCCGGATGGCTGCAGGTGTCGGTGACCGACACCGGCATCGGCATCGCGCCGGAAGACCTGGCCCTGGTGCGGGACCCGTTCCGGCAGGTCGAAAATCATCTGTCGCGCAAATACGAAGGCTCCGGGCTGGGGCTCGCGATCACCGATGCCCAGATGCGCCTCCATGGCGGCCAGCTCGACATCGCGAGCGTGTTCGGCGAGGGCACGACCGTGACCCTGTGGTTCCCCGCTGCCCGCGTGCTGGACGAAACCGCCCCTGGAATCTCGGCCAAGGCATGATCTGATTTTACACGATATGCTGGCCGCTCATCACGGCCTCGAGGGAGCCCATGTCGGTCCTGCGTCTCGGTTCGGTCTCGCGTCTGGGTTCGGTCCTGCGCCTCGCTTCGGCCCGCAGCTTCGGCGCGGCCGTGGACGGGATCGACGGCCTGCTGTTCAGCCGGCTGCGGGTCTGGTGGTTCGGCTTCGATCCGCGCGCGGTCCCGATCGAGGCGGTGACGGAAGCGGTCGTGGAGGAGGTGGTCGACGTCGCCGAAGAACCGGTCGATCGCCTGGCTCTCGCCCAGAAGATCTGGGGACCGGGCTTCCTCGTTCCCGGCGGCGTCGATTATGTCATGACCATGGTAAAGCCGTTCGGCGTCAATCCCGCGATGAGCCTGCTGGATCTCACCGCGGGCTTGGGCGGGCCGTCGCGCCATGTCTCGCAATTCTTCGACGTCTACATCACGGCCATGGAGCGGGCGCCCGAGATCGCCAAGCGGGGCCAGATCATGTCGGTCGATGCCGGATTGGGCAAGAAGGTGCCTGTCACCGCCTACGATCCGGAAACCGTCGAACTGAAGCCCCACGCCTTCGACTGCGCCTACGCGGAATACCTCACCGTCTCGGTCGTCGCCAAGGAGCGGCTGATCCGCGAGGTGATGCGCAGCCTGAAGGCGCGCGGCCAGTTCAGTTTCGTCGATTTCGTGCTGGCCGAGGGTGAACTCGAAGATCCGCGCCTCGAGGCACTGCGCCGCATCGAACGCTTCGCTCCGATGCCGTGGCGCATCAAGGAATATACCGACTGTCTGAGTGCCTGTGGCTTCGACGTGCGCATTTCGGAGGATCATACCGATCTGTTTCTGCGCCATGTCGCGCAAGGCTGGGCGCAATTCGTGCAGAATTACGATGTGAAGGCGATGACGCGGGGCAACCAGCAGGCGGTTGCCGAGGAGGCGGAGCTGTGGAACGCCCGCGTCGCAGCCCTCCAGAGCGGCGTTTTGCGGGTCTATCGCCTCTATTCCGTCTCGACCTACGGCTCGGTCAGCTGATGCCGTGCGCGCAGGAGCGCTTTGCGTCGAAAGGGGGATCGGGTGGATTGACAGGAGCAGGGGCTTACCATAGGTTCCGCGACTTCCAAGTTTATCCATGCCGCATCGCCAGGGCTCGTCATGAAGATCGTGAATTCGCTGAAGTCGCTGAAGAAGCGCGACAAGAACTGCCGTGTCGTGCGCCGCAAGGGTCGCGTCTACGTGATCAACAAGGCCAATCCGCGCTTCAAGGCCCGCCAGGGCTGAGCCGGACCGTCCTCTCGGCCGGGCGCTGTGGCGCTCCGCCGATCGGGCCGGGCCTCGAGACGTTCTAGGGAAAAGGCTGACGGGCAATCGCTCGTCGGCCTTTTGCCATTTGGGCAATCGGGCCGACGACTCGACTCCGGCCTTGCCAGCGCGGCCGCTCGACTGAGATCATAGGGCCGCTCCGCGACTGGGATGGAACCCGCTGATGAAGATGCCGACTCCGGATGCCGCCATCGTCGCGCGCCGGCGCGAGATCGCAGCCTATCTGCGGACCTTCCTGAAGACCGAGCAGGTGATCGCGTCGGAGGACGAGCGGCGCGTCTACGAGAGCGACGGCCTGACCGCCTATCGCCAATCGCCGTTGATCGCCGTGCTGCCCAGTTCGACGGCCGAGGTCTCCGCGATTCTCGCCTATTGCCGCCAGGAGGGCATCAAGATCGTGCCGCGCGGCGCCGGCACGTCGCTGTCGGGCGGCGCCTTGCCGCTGGCCGACGCGATCACGCTGGGGCTGGGCAAGCTCAATCAGGTGCTCGACATCGATCTGCCGAACCGGACGGTGACCGTGCAGCCCGGGGTCACCAACCTCGGTATCACGCGCGCGGTCGAGCACGCGGGCTTTTACTACGCGCCCGATCCGTCGAGCCAGATTGCCTGCACCATCGGCGGCAACATCGCGGAAAATTCCGGCGGTGTGCATTGCCTGAAATACGGTCTGACGACCAACAACGTGCTGGGCCTCGAATTCGTCCTGATGAGCGGCGAGGTGATCCGGATCGGTGGCAAGCATCTCGATTCGGGCGGCTACGACCTCATGGGCGTGCTGACGGGCTCCGAAGGCCTGCTGGGCGTGGTGACCGAGGTCACGGTGCGGGTCCTGCCGAAGCCGTCCCATCTGAAGGCGATGATGATCGGCTTTCCGTCGAGCGAGCGCGCCGGCGACTGCGTGGCGCAGGTCATTGCCGGCGGCATCATCCCCGCCGGCATGGAGATGATGGACCAGCCGGCGATCCATGCCGCCGAGGCGTTCGTCCGGGTGGGATATCCGCTCGACGTCGCGGCGCTCCTGATCGTCGAGCTCGACGGCCCCGAATGCGAGATCGACGCCTACATGGCGCGGATCGAGGCGATCGCGGGCGCGTGCGGCGCGGTCTCGTGCCGGGTCAGCACGACCGAGGCGGAACGGCTCGGCTTCTGGGCGGGCCGCAAGGCGGCGTTCCCCGCCGTCGGACGCATCTCGCCGGACTATTATTGCATGGACGGGACGATTCCGCGCCGCCGCCTCGCCGAGGTACTGGCGCGGATGGAGGAGCTGTCCAAGCATTACGGGCTTCGGGTCGCCAACGTGTTCCACGCCGGCGACGGCAACCTGCACCCGCTCATCCTTTATGACGCGAACCAGCCGGGCGAGTTGGACCGCTGCGAGGCATTCGGATCGGACATCCTCAGGCTCTGCGTCGAGGTCGGCGGCGTGTTGACCGGAGAGCATGGCGTTGGCGTGGAGAAGCGCGACCTGATGCCGGCAATGTTCAATGCCCAGGACCTGGACCATCAGATGCGGCTCAAATGCGCATTCGATCCGGAACATCTGCTCAATCCGGGCAAAGTCTTCCCGCAATTGCGTCGTTGTGCCGAGCTGGGCCGGATGCATGTCCATCACGGCGAAATGCCGTTTCCGGACCTGCCGCGCTTCTGACGGGCGCTACCGGCTCTGCCGGGCGAGTTCCATCGGCGACACGCCCAGCAGCCGGCGCATGCAGCGCGCCAGGTGGCTCTGATGGGCGAACCCGGCGTCCAGGGCCACCTGGCTGATGGCGCCGCCCTTCATGATCAAGGACTTCGCGCATTCGACACGGCGCCGCAGCACATACTGATGGACCGGCATGCTCATCGACTGGCGGAACTGGGCCTTGAAATGCGAGATGCTGCTTCCGGCAACGGTGGCGAGGTCTTTGAGCGACAGGCTCTCATCGATATTGGCTTCGATATGATCGATCACGCGCTGCAACTGTCGCTTCGACAGGCCGCCCTTGAGGGGCGGCACATCCGTCGCGAAGCGGTGCAGCATCCGTGCAACGAGCGCCGTTCCCAGACTTTCGGCGAACAGTCGTTCCATGGGCGTTTCCGTCGAAAGTGCCGCATAGAAGGCGGACGCGACATATTCGATCTGCGGGTCGCGCGCCTGCAGCTGCGGCGCCAGGGCGATGTCGGTGGTGTTCATGCCCATGTCTTCGGCCGTCGCACGCAACAACGCGGGCGCGACGTAGAAAGTCAGCATGGTCGCCGGTCTGTCGTCTTCCCAGACACCGGATTCTCCGGACGGAACCAAGTCGATATCGCCCGGAACCTGCACGCGGCTCTGAGATCGACCGGCGACGCGGCAGGTGGCCCGGATCGGAGCGCTGATATGGAGGATCATGCGATTGATGGGCGAAGGCGGCGCATCGTAATAAGAGCCGGCGACGTGATAGAGCTTCGTCTCGAGACCGGCGCATAGTGGCGTGCTTGGTGCGGTGATGACCCGCATGCTGCCGTCTGGGGCGAACATCGTTGTCGGTTTGGGCTGGCTCGACCCCATGGGCCCGACCGCGACGCCGCTCATCGGCTTTGCCGTGCCAGCTCCATCGGCGTAACGCCGAGCACGCGGCGCATGCAGCGTGCCAGGTGGCTTTGATGGGCAAAACCGGCATCCAGGGCGACCTGGCTGATGGCAGCACCCCTCATGATCAGGGTCTTGGCGCGCTCCACCCGGCGCTGGATGACATATTGGTGGACCGGCATTCCGATCGACAGGCGGAACTGGGTTTTGAAATGGGAGACGCTGACCCCCGCGACTTCGGCAAGGTCGATCAGGGACAGGCTTTCGTCGATATTGCCCTCGACATAATCCACGACGCGTTGGAGCTGGCGCTTGGAAAGTCCGCCCTTGGCGACGGCCGGAACATTCGTGGCGAAGCGACGCAGCACACGCGCGATGAGCGCGGTTCCAAGGCTTTCCGCGAACAGGCGCTCCATCGGGATGTTGATCGCGAGCGTGGAATGCAACGCCGAGGCGATGTGCTCGATCTGGGGGTCGCGGGCTTGTAGCTGAGGCATGAGACCGAGGTTGGAAGAGTTCATCTCCATGTCTTCGGCCGTAGCCCGCAGCAGGGTCTGCGTGACGCGGAAATGCAGAAGGGTCGCCGGCCGATCGTCCTCCCACCGACCGGACGCCCCGGCCGGAATGAGGTCGAGATCGCCGTGCACCTGCATGCGGTTCTGGTGGAGCCCGTCGACGCGGCAGTCCACGCGGACCGGCGCGCCGAGATGGAGGACGAGGCGATGTTCCGGTGACGGCGGTGAGTCGAACAGACCGCCACCTGCCTGGTAGAGCCCGACGGTCAGCCCGGGGCAGAGCGCTGTGGCCGGTGCCGCGATACGATGCACGGTACCTGGAGCGACCACGAGCCGCGCCGGTACGTCCGAACATAAAGACATGACGCTCCTGCCGATCGCTCGGCGTCCAGATTCGCGGCTGGAATGCCTCGAGAGTGCCGCGGTCGGCGCGAGAACTCAAGAGGGCGGTGAAACTGGCCGATCCGAGTGGCCGAACTGGTCCTGGTGCTCGTTCACGCGACCGCGGATAGGGGCTGATGCTGGCTGTGGTTTGCGACGCGGCGTTCAGCCACCATTCGGGCGAAGCGAAAGGAATTCCGCTTGCCGACTCTCGGTCCCCGCTCGACGATCCCCCCATCGATCAAGGTGCGCAGCGCCCGGCTCACGGCTTGGGATTTCAGCCCAAGATCCCAGGATATCTCGCCGATGTTGACGATCGAGTATCGATCGAATTCCAGCCGCGCGGTCAGGTACCACAGAATCTTGTGCGCTTCGCCGCCGAAGGCGGACGAGCGCGCGATCAGGATCCCGTTCAACTGGTCGATTTCCATATCGCACACTCCTCAAAGGAAGAAGAGACGAGGACGTGCGGGAGTGATACCGGGCCGAAGCCAGGCATCACCCCCGGCTTGGCTTAGAACTTGATCGACGTCTTCATGTAGATGAACCGGCCGGTGAAGTCGTAACCGGCATCGGTAAGCGTCGGGATGCTGGTCTGGACGAACGGCGGATCCTTGTCGAACAGATTGTCGACACCGACCGTCAAGCTGACGTTCTTGAATTTATAGGAGAAGCTGACGTCGGTGTAGAACACGCCCGGCGCCTCGTTACCCTCCCAGTCGCCACAGCCCTTCGGATTGCCGATCTGAGAGCAGGTCAGCAGATTGCCGTTTGC
>NZ_DASZBY010000021.1:0-42984 GCF_035943795.1 Aliidongia sp.
CCTCACTCCGACTTCTCGCCCGGCGCGTCTTCCTTCTGCTCCGGCGGGAGTTCCGGCTTGCAGTAGGGCGGCACGTCGTCACCGCCTTTGACCAGGCTGTCGCAGCCGCGTTTGATCTCGCTCACGATCAGTTCGCATGGATTGTCGACGTTGCACGGCGGATGGGTCGCGGTCGAGACCTCGATGCATTGCTCGACATAGGCCTTGGCCCAGCCCTCGCCCGCCGTCTCCTTGCAGGAGGCGGCCCAGGCGGGCACGGCGACCGCCAGCAGCGGAAGCATCCCCAGGAATCGCAGTCTCATGATGCTCTGCCACCAGGATGGGATTGCGCGTCGTTCGAGAACCAATGCTGTCGCCGCCGCCTCGTTCTGCCATTCCCGCGCGACGCGGGAATGGCGATCGCCCGATCAGAACGCCGGTGGCGCGATGTCGCTCGCCTTCAGCTGCTGGGCCAGGATGTCCTTGAGCCGGGCCAGGCCCGCCTCGTCCTTGGCCTCGGCGCGGGCGACCAGCACGTCCTGGGTGTTGGACGCGCGCAGCAGCCACCAGCCGTCGGCCGTGTTGACGCGCACGCCGTCGATCGCCGAGACCTGGGCGCCGGCCGCTTCGAGCCGGGCCTTGACCTCTTCGATCACCTGGAACTTGCGGGTTTCCGAGCAGGGGAAGCGCAGTTCCGGCGTATTGAGCACATTCGGCAGGCGGTCGCGCACCTGGGTGATCGTCTCGGCCGAGCGGGCGACGATGCCCAGCAGGCGGACGGCGGCATAGAGCGCGTCGTCGTAGCCGTAATATTTGTCGGCGAAGAAGATATGGCCGCTCATCTCGCCGGCGAGCGGCGCGCCGGTCTCGGCCATCTTGGTCTTGATCAGCGAATGGCCGGTGCGCCACATCAGCGGCGCGCCGCCCATGCGGGCGATCTCGTCGTACAGCACCTGGCTCGCCTTGACGTCGGCGATGATGGTGGCGCCCGGATGGGTCTTCAACACGTCCTCGGCCAGGATGACCATCAGCTGATCGCCCCACAGGATGCGGCCCTTGCCGTCGACCACGCCGATGCGGTCGCCGTCGCCGTCGAACGCGATGCCGAAATCGGCCTTCGTCTCGGCGACCTTGTCCTGCAACTGGATCAGATTGTGCGGCTCGGTCGGGTCCGGATGATGCGCCGGGAACGTGCCGTCGATCACTTCGTTCAGCAGGATATGCGTGCCGGGCAGCGCCTTCACCAGCTGGACCAGCGCGTCGCCGGTGGCGCCGTTGCCGGCGTCCCACACGATCTTCAGGTCCTTCGTGCCGTCATAGTCCTTGGCGACGCGGGCGACATATTCATCGAACACCGACAGCTTGCGCCAGGTGCCCTGGCCGGTCGCCCAATCGCCCTTGGAGGCCACCGCGCCCAGATGCTGGATGTCCTTGCCGAAGAACGACTTCTTCCCGATCATCATCTTGAAGCCGTTGTAGTTCGGCGGGTTGTGCGAGCCGGTGATCATGATGCCGCCATCGACGCCCGGCACCGTGTTCACGGCGTAATAGAGCATCGGCGTCGGCCCGAGCCCAATGCGCACCACGTCGATGCCGGCCTCGTTCAGGCCCTGGACGACGGCCTCCTCGATCATCGGCGACGACAGGCGGCCGTCATAGCCGATCGCGGCGCACTTGCCGCCCTGCTTGGCCAGGATCGAGCCGTAGCTGCGGCCGATGGCGCGCGCGTCCTCGGTCTTGAGGGTCTCGCCCACGATGCCGCGGATGTCGTATTCGCGCAGGATCGTCGGGTCGAACTGATGGCTCATCGGGGGCTCTCTCTTGAGGCGTGAATAAGGGTTGGCTCAGACCAGCGCCGCGATGATGCGGCGCAGGTCGCTGGCCACGTCGGGACGCGAAAGACCGAAAGCGATGTTGGCTTCGAGGAAACCGACCTTGTCGCCGCAATCATAGCGGGCGCCCTCGAAGCGCAGGCCGTGGAACGGTTCGGTTCCCAGCAGCTTGACCATGGCGTCGGTCAACTGGATCTCGCCGCCGGCACCGCGGCCGGTCGTCTCCAGATGGCGGAAGATGCTGGGCGTCAGGATGTAGCGGCCGATGATCGACAGGGTCGACGGCGCCACGGACGGGTCCGGCTTCTCGACCAGGCCGCGCACGGAGGCGAGGCGGCCGTCGTCGGACGATACGTCGAGGATGCCGTATTTCTTGGTGTGCTCGCGCGGCACGTCGACCACGGCGACGACGTTGCCGCCGGTCTCTTCATGCACGTCGACCAGCTGCTTCATGCAGGGGGTCTGCGACAGCACCAGATCGTCGGGCAGGATGACCGCAAACGGCTCGTCGCCGATCAGGGTCTTCGCGCACAGCACGGCATGGCCCAGGCCCATCGGCAGTTGCTGGCGCACGGACGCGACCTGACCCGGCTTCGGCAGCCAGCGCTTGATCGCCTCCAGCGCCTCGGTCTTGCCGCGTTCCTCGAGCGTCCGCTGCAATTCGTAGGAATAGTCGAAATGGTCTTCCAGCGCGGTCTTGTTGCGGCCGGTGACGAAGATGAATTCCTCGATCCCGGCGTCGCGCGCCTCCTCCAGCGCATATTGGATCACGGGCTTGTCGACGACCGTCAGCATTTCCTTCGGCATGGCCTTGGTCGCCGGCAGAAAGCGCGTGCCGAGGCCCGCCACCGGAAATACGGCTTTGCGAATCTTATGACCCATGTAATCCCCCTCGACGACCCGACCCTCTCGGCCGGAGAGCGCCCAGCGCTCATGTTGCGGCGCACCAATATCGCAACAGCACTAACGGGCGAGGGGGCCGTCCTGTTCCCATCCTGCGGCGCATTCTGTGCCATACCATGCGACAGGCGGCAACCATCGCGAGGATGCAGACCCCCGAGTTCCCCAAAATGAGGAACAGGAGCCGCAGCTACGCCGCCGGGCGGATCCAGATCGCGGTGTCGTGGAATACGGCGCCGCCGGCCGGCAGACCGGGCTCGGCGCTGGTCAGCACGTTGATGCCGATGCCTTCCTCGAACGCATGGTTCGGCCAGATGCCCTCGACCACGACCACGCCGCGCCGGATGCCCTCGAACGCGCGGGCCGGCACCACGACCGAGCCCCGGTCGTTGCCGAGCCGGAGGCGGGTACCATCCTCGACCGCGAGTGCGGCCAGGTCGTCGGCGTGGATCAGCACGCGTGGGGCGCCCTCGCGCTGCCGGCTGCCCGGCGTCTCGCCGAAGGTCGAGTTGAGAAAGCTGCGTGCCGGCGCCGTCACCAGGCGGAACGGCTTCGCCGCGGTCTCGCGGTCGATCACCCAATTCTGGTCCGGCAAGGCCGACAGGCGCGCACCCTCGGCGCCCAGCATCGACCAGTCCGCCTTGAAATGGAACTTGCCGTCCGCGTGGCCGAAGCCGTCGAGGAAATGCATGGCCTCGAACGACAAGGTGCAATCGAGACCGCGGCCTTCGAGGAACGTCTCGGCCGCCGGCAGCCCGGTATCGACCAGCGTGCGTTCGATCAGCTGCCAAGGCGTCATGGCGAAGCCCGGGTGTTCGGCCCCCAGGCGGCGGGCGAGCTCGCAGATGACATAGTGGTTCTCGCGCGCCTCGCCGAACGGCTCGACCGCCTTGCGCGCGATCTGCAGCATCGTGTGGCCGGATGCGGTATAGATGTCGTCATGTTCGAGGAAGGTCGTGGCCGGCAGTACGATGTCGGCCATCGCCGCGGTCTCGGTCATGAACTGCTCGTGGACGCAGACGAACAGGTCGTCGCGCGCGAAGCCGGCGTGAACCTTGGTCAGGTCCGGCGCGACCACCATCGGATTGGTGTTCTGGATCAGCATGGCCGTGACCGGTGGCCCGCCACGGAGCGCGTCGGCATCGCCGGTCAGCACGCCGCCGATGCGCGACATGTCGAGCTCGCGCGCCGTCGGATCGGCCGCATCCAGCCCCTGGATCACGGTCTTTTTCAGATTATAGAGAGAACTGCCCGAATAGAGCGCGCCGCCGCCCTGGTGCGCCCAGGCGCCGGTCACGGCTGGCAGGCAGGTGACCGCATGGATCTGCGCCGAGCCGTTGCGGCTGCGTGAAAACCCGTAGCCGACCCGGATGAAGGCGCGCTTGGTCCCGCCATAGAGCCGCGCGAAGTCCCAGATCGTCTGTTCCGGAAGGCCGGTGATCGCCGCCGCCCAGGCCGGCGTCTTGTCCTGCACATGAGCTTCGAGTTCGCCAGGCACGTCGGTGTAGCGGGCCATGTAGTCCCGGTCGGCGAAGCCTTCCTTGAACGCCACATGCATCATGGCGCAGGCGAGCGCCGCATCGGTGCCGGGCCGGAGGATGACCGCCAGGTCGGCGACCTCCGCGGTCGGCGTGCGATAGGTATCGACCACGACCAGCTTCGCGCCGCGCTTTTTCCGCGCCCGCTGGATATGGGCCATCAGATTGACCTGGGTCGCGACCGGATTGCCGCCCCAGACCACGATCAGGTCGCTCTCGACGATCTCACGGCTGTCGACACCGCGCCTGATCCCGACGCCCGCCTGCCATCCGGCATCCGACAGGGCGACGCAGATCGAGCCGAACTGGCGCGAATACTTCATCACGTTGCGCAGCCGGTCGATGCCGTCGCGCTGCACATGGCCCATGGTGCCGGCGTAGAAATACGGCCAGACCGTCTCCGGCCCGTGGCGGCGCGCGGCCTCGGCGAACCTGTCGGCGACGATGTCGAGCGCCATGTCCCACGAGATCGGCTCGAACGCGTCGCGCCCTGCACCCTTCTGTCCGACCCGGCGCAACGGCTGGCTCAGGCGTTCCGGATGATGCTGGCGTTCCGCATAGCGCGCCACCTTGGCGCAGACCACGCCAGCGGTGTAGCCGTCCTTGCGGCCCCCATGGACGCGGCCGATCGTGCGGGCGTCGATCCGCTCCACCTCGAGCGCGCAGGTCGAGGGGCAATCGTGCGGGCAGACCGAATGGGCGATATCGAGCGGCATGGTGGAGCGGAGTCCGGTCTCGCGTCGGGAGAACTACCCTAGAACCGACTTCGCTCCCCGCCAAGCCGGCAGCGGCGCAAGCCGCCCCGCGCGGAACGCAGTTCAAAAGCGCAGGAGAAGTGCTGTCGCGTCGTCCATCGGCTTGATGCGGGCCGTCGCGCGGCAATCCGCGTCGGCGGCCTCCAGACCGCGCAGCTGGTCGAGCAGCGCGTCCGGGCCCTGCTCGAAGCTTGCCGCGAGCAAACCCGCGGCATCGTAACGCCGGAAATGATCGACCAGCCGCCAATACCCGTCGGAACACAGCAGGACCCGCGTGCCGGGGCGGGCCGCGAAGCTCTCGATCGACATGGCCGCCGCGGCCCTGACGTCGGTACCGAGCATCCAATAGCCGCCGGTCCGGTTGAGCCGGGCGCGACGCCGTCGCAGTTCGTCGCCCAGCCGTTCGAGCATCGGGCCGGCGAGGGGCATCGATGATTGCCGCGCGACGATCATCCGCTGCAGCCCGTCGTCCGAGCCGGTCAGGTCGATCGTCCCGAAACAGCGCACGACGCCCTGCTGTTCGACCACGGCCACGCAGTCGCCCTGGAAAGCAAGATCGAGGCGGTCGCCGTCGCTCCGCACCCAGACGCCCGCCGCCGAAGGCAGGGCGTAAGGCGGCAGCGCCGCGTGATCCGGCACCAGGGCGCGATAGTGCTGCCCGACCCGATCGATGACCTGGGCGAAATAATCCCGGGGCGACAGGTCGCCGGGGTCGAGTTCGCGTAGTGCCTGGGACAGCGCGCCCACGAGCCAGGCGGCGTCGGTCGGGCCGTCCGGTACGTGCTCCCGCCCGGCCAGGCCGGTCGCCCCGTCCAGCACCCAGGCCGTATCGACCATCCCGCGCCGCGTCGCGCCGGCCGCATCCTCGTTGACGCCTCCGCCGGCGCGGCTGGCTCGCGCGACGATCTCCAACGCCATCGGTTCAGGCGACCGGCACCGGCTGCCCGGTCGCGGCCGACCGGATGATCGCCTCGAACGCCGCGGCGCCATGGATCGCGTCCGCGCCACGGACCGGGAAAGCGGCCCGCCCTGCGACCGCATCTGCAAAGGCTTCGAGTTCGGCACGCTCGAGATCGATCGGCGGATGGTCGGTCACCGTCGCCACCGTGTCGGCGAGCCGGGTCAGTTCCAGCCGGTCCGGACCGCGCAGTTCGACGTGGGCCGCCGAGCCGAACAGATGGAAGCGGAAGAAGGTCGGCGTCGCCAGCAGGGTGGTGAGATTGGCGCTCGCCCCGCTGCGGAAGCGGAACAGCACGGAGGTGGTGTCGTCGATTTCGCTCAGCACCCGGCCGGTCGATTGCGCGAACACGCTGTCGATCGGTCCCATCAGGTCGATCATGGCATCGATCAGGTGGATGCCGAGCCCGGTCAGGCCGCCCCCCGGCGCCTCGCTGCGGTCGAGCCGCCAGGAATCGTCGTCGTAGCGGCCGACCGCATTCACCGAGAAATTCGCTTCGGCATGCAGCACGGTGCCGAACGTGCCGTCCGCGATCAGCCGGGCCACCTGGCGGAACGCCGGCAGAAAGCGCCGGTTGAATCCGACCGCGAGCGTGACACCGGCGGCCTCGGCCGCCGCGACCGCGCGTTCGGCCGAGGCTTTGTCGAGGGTGAACGGCTTGTCGCAGAAGATCTGCTTGCCGGCCGCAGCCGCCGCCATGACCTGATCGGCATGCAGGCTGTGCGGCGTCGCCAGGACGACCGCATCGATCGCAGGATCGCGCAGGACGGCGTCGTAGTCGGCGCCGAGCGGAAAGCCGCGCGCATCGGCGAACCCCTGCGCCCGCTCGAGCCTGCGGGTCACGCCCGCGACGATGCGGATCTTGTCGCTTCCTTCAACCGAACTCACCAGCCGCTGCCCCCAGCGACCCAGCCCGACGATCGCAGCCCGAACCGTCATCGACATCCCCTTGATTCTTGAAGAACCGGATCGCAGATGCGACCCGGCAGAACGATTATGCCGATCCCGCGCATTCTCGCCAGAGCCCATGAATGCGCTAAGCTCCCGGCAGCATGCAGCGGGCAGGAGAACAGACCCATGTCCCAGTTCGGGACCGCAGCCCGGGATTTCACCTGGCAGATTCCGGTGCGCTTCAACATCGGCGTAGCCGTGCTCGACCGCTGGGCCGACGCGGATCCGGGGCGGACCGCGCTGATCGAGGTCGATGGCGACGGCCGGACGCACCAATTCAGCTTCCGCGATCTGGCATTGATGTCGAACCGCCTCGCCAACGGACTGGTGGCGCGCGGCCTGCAGGCCGGCGACCGGGTCGGCATCCTGCTGCCGCAGCGTCACGAGACCGGCGTCGCCCATGCCGCGATCCTGAAGTCGGGCATGATCTCGGTACCGCTGTTCATCCTGTTCGGCGAGGAGGCGCTGGAATACCGCCTGGCCAATTCCGGCGCACGGGCGGTCGTCACCGATGCGGAGGGGTTGGCGAAGCTCGCGGCGATTCGCGACCGGCTGCCCGATCTGCAGACGATCCTGTCGGTCGATGGCCCGGCCGAGGGCGCGCTGGGATTCGGCGCCACGCTCGAACGGGCGAGCGACCAGTTCACGCCGGTCGATACCAGCGCCGACGACCCGGCCATCATCATCTATACCTCGGGCACCACGGGCCAACCCAAGGGCGCGCTCCATGCCCATCGGGTCCTGCTGGGCCATCTGCCGGGCGTGACGTTCCCCCATGATGGCTTCCCGCAGCCGGGCGACCGGTTCTGGACGCCGGCCGACTGGGCCTGGATCGGCGGGCTGCTCGACGTGCTGCTGCCGTCCTGGTTCCACGGGGTGCCGGTCGTCGCCCACCGGGCACGCAAGTTCGATCCTGCGGCGGCGCTCGACCTGATGGCGCGGTTCGAGGTGCGCAACAGCTTCCTTCCGCCGACCGCGCTCAAGCTGCTGCGCCGGTCCGGCGCGCGCCATGCG
The DNA here is from genome assembly GCF_035943795.1 of Aliidongia sp. NCBI lineage: Bacteria > Pseudomonadati > Pseudomonadota > Alphaproteobacteria > Rhodospirillales > Dongiaceae > Aliidongia > Aliidongia sp. Next base: position 7,928 of record NZ_DASZBY010000021.1, read on the forward strand.
GGCCTGAAGCTGCGTAGCGTCGGCAGCGGTGGCGAGAGCCTGGGCGGCGAGCTGCTGGACTGGGGCCATGAGGTGCTGGGCGTGCAGATCAACGAATTCTACGGCCAGACGGAATGTAACCTGGTCCTGGGCAACGGCGGTGGCCTGCCGCCGGTCCGACCCGGCTGGACCGGAACGGCGATCCCCGGTCACCGGGTCGAGATCGTCGACGAGCAGGGCCAGGTGCAGCCGCCCGGCACCCAGGGCGTCATCGGCGTGCGCCGGCCCGATCCGGTGATGTTCCTGGGATATTGGCGCAACCCGGAGGCGACGGCTGCGAAATTCGCCGGCGATTATCTGCTGACCGGCGACCTGGGCGAAAAGGACGAGGCCGGCTACATCCGCTTCGTCGGCCGCGACGACGATCTCATCACGTCGGGCGGCTATCGCATCGGGCCGGCCGAGATCGAGTCCTGCCTGATGCGCCATCCCGCCGTGGCCTTGGCCGCCGTGGTCGGCGAGCCCGACCCGATCCGCACCGAACTGGTCAAGGCGGTGATCGTGCCGGCCGATGGCGTCGAGCCGACGCCGGCGCTCGCTGCGGAGATCCAGGAATTCGTCAAGCGGCAGCTGGCCGCCCACGAATACCCGCGCATCGTCGAATTCGCCCAATCCCTGCCGATGACCGCCACCGGCAAGATCATCCGCCGCGCGCTGCGCACGAAAGAGGCTCCCTGAGCATGACGACCACCGGAACCGTCGAATATTATTTCACGCCCGTTTCGCCCTGGGCTTATCTGGGCCACACGCGCTTCCTCGCCATCGCCGCCGCGACGGGAGCCACGATCGAATACAAGCCGGCCGACTATGGCCGGATCTTCGCGATCTCGGGCGGCCTGCCGCTGGCCAAGCGCGCGCCGCAGCGCCAGGCCTATCGACAGTTCGAGCTGAAGCGCTGGTCGGCGCTGCTGGGGCTGCCGCTCAATCCGCATCCGAAATATTTTCCGGTGCCGGCCGACCTCGCCGCGCGCGTCATCGTCGCGGCCACGCAGGCGGAGGGTGACGTCGGCCGGCTGACAGCCGATATCATGCGCGCGGTCTGGACCGAGGAGCGGAACGTCAGCGACGCCGCCACCCTGGCCGCCGTCGCCGATGCCGCGGGGTTCGACGGCGCAAAGCTGCTCGCCGCCGCCGAGACGGACGCGGTCACGGCGGCCTACGGTGCCCATACCGAAGATGCCATCGCCGCCCAGGTGTTCGGCGCGCCGACCTACATCCATCGCGGTGAACCGTTCTGGGGGCAGGACCGGCTGGACTTCCTGGAACGCGCGCTCAGGGCCGGATGAACGACATGTCAGAGGATCCGGCTGGGAACGCCCCCTAGCCGGTTGCGCCCGGGCCGGCCGCCGCCTATATTCCAATCGTCGGGTGACCGACTATGGCGATAAACGGCGCGTGGAATAATCGTCACGGACCCGGGGGCAGTGCCCGGCGCCTCCACCAAACCGGCTCTTGGGCTCATTTCCCGAGGGACGACCCAAGGGGGCGATCCAGCTTCGACGTGCGTGGTAAAGACGCGACTTTTGCCCGGCATGATACCGCCGTTATCGGGTCAATCTCTAAATGCGAACGATAACGTTGCGCATGAGGCTCTCGCGGCCTAATCCCTAACGGGATGAAAGCTATCGGGTAACTCGCGGTTCGGGGGGCACCGGGCAACAGAAGCCCCCCACTTCATTTCCGCGTCGGGCGGCTTTCCGGCGCATTTTCAGAATCGGTGCAGATGGCGAGACCTACCCTCCGTTACGACAAGATGGTCGAGAATGCGCTGCGCAGCGTGGTGCGCGACGCATTGACCTTGACCGCGGAGCACGGGCTGCCCGGCGCCCATCACTTCTACATCACGTTTCGCACCGCCTATCCCGGCGTCGAGATTCCGGACTATCTGTCCGCGCAATATCCGCACGAGATGACGATCGTGCTCGAGCACCAGTTCTGGGGCCTCGAGGTCGACGAGCATCAATTCTCGGTCACGCTCAGTTTCCGCAACCAGGCGGAACGGCTGGTCGTGCCCCTGGCTGCCGTGACCGCCTTCGCCGATCCCTCGGTGAAGTTCGGCCTGGAATTCCGGTCGGAGCCGGACGGCGTCGAAGCCGCCTCCGACGCGCCGACGCCGCTGCCGCCGCCGGAAAGGGCGCAGCAGCAGGATGATTCGAGCGAGCCCGATCCGCCCCCGCCGGACAAGGCCGGCGAGGTGGTCAAGCTCGATGCGTTTCGCAAGAAGTAAGCGGTGTGGAATGAACAGGGCGGCGCTGCGGCGCCGCCCTCGTTTCATCCGCCCGTTTTAACTATTGCGGACCCCCTCTCCGAAATGATCATGAGTGCCCAGGGATACCGGCTACCATACCGGCGTATGATCGCTTGGTGCGGTGCCAGTCGGACGGAGCTGATTTGACGGGGGAACGGGAGGACCTTTCCGGCTTGCTGGCCGGAAACAAGGCGGCCTGGGACTCGTTCGTCGCCCGTTTCGCCGGCCTGATCCTGGCCGCCGTCAGGCGGGTCGTCGGATCCGACGGCATCGACGTCGAGGACATCGCCCAGGATGTGTTCGTGCGCCTGTGTAAGAATGATTTCCGCCTGCTGCGCCAATACGATCCGACGCGGGCCGGTCTTTCGACCTGGCTCACCATCGTGTCGCGCAGCGTCGCCCACGACACGCTGCGGCGCCGGCGCCCGCAGACCCAGACGATCGACGTGACGCCGGAAGCCGCCTTCGCAGTCGAGCCCTCGATCACGGAAAAGGTCAAGATTCCCGACGGCCTGCTGTCGCCACGCCAGCAACTGGTGTTGACGATGCTCTATGAACGCGACATGGAGGTGGCCGAGATCGCGGCGATGCTGTCGATCGACGCCCAGACCGTCCGCAGTACCCATCACAAGGCGATGCTGAAACTGCGCGCCCATTTCGGCGAAAAGCCATGAGGCGCGGGGATGGTCCGCGCGCCCGCATCGTACCATGTTCGAACGTGGGATCCGTGCCATGAACGACGACGCTCCTTTTCAGCCGGACCGGGCGCTCTTCGAGCGCTGGCGGTCGCACGAGTCGGTGGCGGCCGATCCGCCGGCGGAACTCGATCCGATGCTGCTGGCGGCCTACCTCGACGGCCGGCTGGACGAGCCGGGCTCGGCGCCGCTGGAGCGGTTGCTGCAGGCCGATCCGGCGGCGCTCGACGACCTGATCGATTGCCGGACCCATCCGGTCGGACCCGAAATCGCGTCGGCCGCCTTTCTGCGCAACGCCCAGGCCCTGATCCCATCCGACCACGCCGCATCGACCGCGACCGTGCTGCCCTTCCAGCCGCGACCTGCGGCACCGCGCCGCATGACCGCGTGGGCAGCCTGGGGCGCCGTGGCAGCTAGTCTGATCCTGATCTCGCTCGTCGGCTTCAACGTCGGCATGCAGACCGAACGCAACATCAATGGGGCGACCGGGATCGGCACATCGATCGACATTCTCGACCAGTCGACCACCTTGCTGGGCGATGGAGTTGGCTGAGAGTCGGATGCTGTCGATGTCCAAGCTCCGCGTCCCTCGGCTGATCGAGGTCGCTCTCGTCCTGTCGCTGGCGCTCAACCTGTTCGTCGCGGGCGGCTTCGCCTATTCGCAATATACCACCGCCCATCCGGCCCCCGCGGCGCCGACCGGCGGTGGAGACCGACGGCTGGAACGCTTCGCCAGCAAACTCGGCCTCGATCCCGAGAAGTCGAAATCCTTCAAGGAATGGCGACGCAGCCTGCATAGTGCGCAGGGCGTGCTCTACCAGCAGAACCAGCCGCTGGTCGAGGAGGCCTGGAGCGAGCTCAGTCAGCCTGCACCCGATTCCCAGCATGTCCAGCAGATCCTCGACGAGATCGCCCAGCATCGCCGGGCGTTCCAGGCGGACACGACCGCGGCGACGATCAAGTTCCTGGGAACGCTGGACGAATCCCAGCGCAAGACCTTCATGGCCACGGTGATCGATCGGGCGAATCCCCTCGCTGGCCCCATCCGAAACACGCTCGGCAATTGAGCCTTGCGGTAACAGCTATTTGCTGCAGCCTTGGAGCGATGGCACCTTGGCGCCATGGAGCTTTCGGAGGAAAGCTCTGGTCCGGCGACGGGGCTTCCCGGCCGGCGGCAGTGACCTTCGACGAGGAATGACCCAATGACGTCCGAGACCGCGACCCGCATCGAAACCGACACGATGGGCGAAGTGGCCGTCGCCGCCGACCGCTACTGGGGCGCCCAGACCCAGCGTTCGCTGCAGAATTTCAAGATCGGCGGCGAGCGCATGCCGGCGCCGCTGGTCCGCGCACTGGGCATCCAGAAGAAAGCCTCGGCGCTGGCCAACCTCGCGCTGGGCAAGCTCGACCGGACCATCGCGGACGCGATCGCCAAGGCGGCCGACGAGGTGATCGACCTGACCCTGATCGAGCATTTCCCACTGGTCGTCTGGCAGACCGGCTCGGGCACGCAGACCAACATGAATGCGAACGAGGTGATCTCGAACCGCGCGATCGAGATGCTGGGCGGCGTCATCGGCTCGAAGAAGCCGATCCATCCGAACGACCATGTCAACTACGGCCAGTCCTCGAACGACAGCTTTCCGACCGCCATGCATATCGCGGCGGGCGAGCAGGTCGCCCATCGGCTGCTGCCGGCGCTGAAGCACCTGCACCAGGCGCTCGATGCCAAGGCCAGGGAATTCGCCGACATCATCAAGATCGGCCGGACCCATCTGCAGGACGCGACGCCGGTCACGCTGGGCCAGGAATTCTCGGGCTACGCCACGCAGATCGAATATGGCATCGCCCGGGTCGAGGCGACGCTGCCGCGCGTCTACCAACTGGCCCAGGGCGGCACCGCGGTCGGCACCGGCATCAACGCGGCCGTCGGGTTCGACGTCGCGTTCGCGGAGCAGGCTGCCAAGCTGACCGGCCTGCCGTTCGTCACCGCCGAAAATAAATTCGAGGCGCTGGCCGCCCATGATGCGCTGGTCGAGCTGTCGGGCGCGCTCAATACCCTCGCCGCCTCGGCCATGAAGATCGCCAACGACATCCGGCTGCTGGGATCGGGCCCACGCTGCGGCTTCGGCGAAATCCACCTGCCGGAGAACGAGCCGGGCTCGTCGATCATGCCGGGCAAGGTCAATCCGACGCAGGCGGAAGCGATGACGATGGTTGCGACCCAGATCATGGGCAACCATGTGACGGTGACGATTGCCGGCAGTCAGGGTCATTTCGAACTGAATGTCTTTAAACCCGTTATTATCTTTAACGTGCTGCAGTCGATCCGGCTGCTGGCCGACGCGGCAGAAAGCTTCGCCGACAATTGCGTGGTCGGGATCGAGGCGAACAAGGATCGGATCGAGAAGCTGCTCTACGAGTCGTTGATGCTCGTGACCGCGCTCAATCCGCATATTGGGTACGACAAGGCCGCGAAGGTCGCCAAGAAGGCACATGCCGAGGGCACGACCTTGAAGCAAGCGGCCATGTCGTTGGGTTTTCTTAGTGATGAGGAGTTCGATCGTTGGGTGCGTCCGGAGAGCATGCTGGGTCCGCGTTGACCCGAGACACGCCGAGCTCTGAAGCAGGGGACTCGAGCGGCGCACAAGCGATGCGCAAGCGATCCGTGGTGATCGCGGGCCATCGTACGAGCGTGTCGCTCGAAACCGCGTTCTGGGCGGGGCTGAAAGAGATTGCCGAGCAGCGCGGCCTTTCCGTCAATCGATTGGTGGAAACCATCGACGCGGCGCGCGGCACGAACCTGTCGAGTGCCATCCGCGTGTTCGTCCTGCAATGCTACAAGGACGAGCCCGTCAAGGATTAGGCTTCGACAGCAGCCCCTTGAACAGGTTCTGCAACGGCTGCGCCGGCTTCTGCTGTTGTTGTGACGGCGAGGCGGGCGTCGCCGGTTGCGTGCCCGACAGCCCCTGCAGCAGGGCGCCGACGCCCTGGCGCTCGACGTAGCCCGACAGCGTCTTCACGTCGATCCGCTTTTCCGGTCGATCCAGCGGCCCCTCGAAACTCATGGCGAGCGGCGGCAGATCGGTTCGCCCGGCCAGCGCCAGGGCCGCCTTGCCGTCGATCGTCCAGGCCGGCAGATCCGCCGTCACCGTCGCCGTCAGAGTCCCGCCGTCAGCCGCAAGACGCAGGTCGTTCGACCGGATCACGCCATTGGCAATGGTCGCGGTCGCGTCCAGCGTCGAAAAGCGCGTGGTGCCGCCGCCTTGGGCGGCCTGCAGCACGCCGACCAGATCCTGCGGCCCCTTGAGCGCCGCCAGCCGATCGTTGATCGCGGCAAGATCGAAGCCGGTCGCAGTACCGTCGCGCGCTGCCAGCCTGGCCTTGCCGCCCAGCGTCCCGACGAGGTCGGCCTGGGATGCGCCCGCCGCCGTGAGGTCGAGGTCGAGAGCGCCGGTGCCCGCCGCGAGCACGTTCGACCACAGATGCCCCGAGAGGTCCTTGAGATCGAGATCCTGGCCGGACAGGACGAGGGCCAGCGCCGGCGCCTGGGTCAGGCTGCCGTGGGCCTGCAGCTTGCCGCCGAACAGGCCGGCCGACAGCGCTTCGAGACCGAGGGCGCCGCCCTTCAGGTTCGCGGCGAGCGCCGGCTTGTCGAAATGCCATTGGCCGACGGCAACCGATGCCGCGCTCAGCTTGACCGTGGCATCGAGCAGGCCGAGCCCCGAAAAATCCAGTTTCGTGCGCGGCCAGCGCCCCGGCAGCGGGCCGGGATCGCCGAGGGCGGCATAGCGGACCGGCCTGGCAATCTCCGCCACTTCATGGGCCGGCAGAAACGGGTCGAGCACCAGGTCGCCGGCCAGGAGATCCGCATCGAGCCGCGCCGGGTGGCCGGCACCATCGAGCGTCGCCATGCCTTCGACCCGCTGCCCCCCGATCGACAGCGACAGGTGATCGAGCGCCAGCCGGGTCGGCGTGGCATCGATCGCGGCGGAAAATGCCAGGGCGCCGAGCGTGACCCCGGCCGGCCGGTAGAGCGGCGCCGCCAAGGCCAGCAACCGCGCCGCCTCCGGATGGTCGAGCGTAGCACTGCCGATGAAATGTGCCGCCCCGCCAAATCCCAGCCGCCCCTTGGCGGCGAGCCGGCCATCCTCGGCCGTCAGCGACGTGTCGACATCGAGCGCCGCGGGCGAGCCAGCGATCCGCAGGTCCAGGCCATAGGCGCCGAGCCGTCCCGCCGTCTCCTGGCCACCCAGGCCGGCGAAACTGAGCAATGGAACGGCACTGCCGCCGGTCGCCTGCAGGTGGCCCGACAGCACGGCACCGGGTCCGAGGCCCCCCGACCAGCGGCCGTTGAAAGCGATGGCCCCGCCGCCGAGATCGCCGATGCGCGCGTCATGGACCGTCGCCACCCCTTCGTCGATGGCGCCGGCCAGATGGACGGCCTTCAGCAACTGGCCGCGCCAGATGACGCTGCCGAAGCTGAGGTCCAGGTTCGCCGCGAGCAGCGGCAGCAGGGCCGCCGCCGCCGCGACCGGCACCGGCGCCTCGGCCGGGGTGGCATCCGCCGGCGAAGCCGGCAACGGTTTCGGCGCCCCTTGCGCCAGGACGGGCGTGCCGCCTGCCAGATAGGCGTCCAGATTGAGCTGGTCGCCGGCGAGGCGCAGACCGATGGCCGGTCGGGCACCGAACACCAGGTTGGCCGCCCCCTTGAAGCGACTGCCGTCGAGCTCCAGTTCGACGCCGGTCGCAGACGCCCGGTCGGCCGCGAGATCGAGGTTTGTCGACAAGCTGGCCTGGCGCAGCCGATCCGCCGGCACGCCGCTGAGACGCAGGCCGGACCAATCGATCAGCGCCCGCAGATTGTCGGTCTCCGCATCGAGCGTGCCGGTGAAGCGGGCCGCGGCGAAAGCGTCGGCGACCTGTCCGCTGATGCTGAGATCGGTGCCGCCCGGCAGCTCGGCGGTCGCCTGGTTGATCGTGATCGCGCCCTGGTCGAGACCGCCGTTGAATCGCGCCTGCCGGATCAGGCCGCCGCTCCAGGACAGCAATTCGGCCGACAGGTCCAGGCCGACGTGCAGCGCGCCGGCCGCAACCGGCGGCGTGGCGACCTGGGGGCCGCCTGCAGCCTGCCGGACCGGCCCACTCGCAGCCGGAACCGGCGCGCGCCCTTCGAGCCACGGGCCGAGATCCAGGCGGTTGAGGTCCAGCGTTATCTCGATCGACGGCTGATCGCCCGCGCGCGCGGTCAGCGATCCTGCGCCGTGGGTCTGATCCAGGTCGACCGTCAGATCGGCGAGGTCGGCCCTGGTCCGGTCCAGGCCGAGCGTCCCGTCCAAGGCGAAATGCCGATCGAGCGCCGGCGGCAACGTGCCATGGGTGAATGGTGCGAGGGCGGCGCGCGCGCTGTCGGCCATGAGCTTCAGCTTGCCATCGGCCCGCACCGGTCGATCGGTCTCGCAGGTTGCCGTCCCGTCGAAATCGAGCCTTGCTGCACCGGCCTCGCCCATCGCGTGGAGCGAAAGCGGGATGGCGGTGGTGCAATCCGTCGAGCCGATCCGACCCGTCACATGCAGCTTGTCGCCACCGAGCCCGGTATCGGCCGATCCGCTGATCGCGCCGTCCGGCGCCGTCGTCAGATCGAGGTCCAGATGATCGATCCCGAAGGTCTTCCCCGCGTCGCGATAGGAGACGCTGCCATTCGTTACCCGGACATGCCGGACCGCCACCGAGAATTTGCTGCCGGGTGATCCTGGCGGCGATGACGCCGCTTCGGTCGAGGGCGGCGACGGATCGACGGGCTTTGCCGCTTTGGGCGGGCCGTCGAGCGTGACGACCGGATCGCGCACGGTCACCGCCGTCACCTCGACCCGGCCGCCCAGCAGCGGCAGGAGTGCGACGTCGATCTCGATACCGGCGGCCCGTGCCAACTCGGCGCCATCCAGCGCCGCATTCGCTGTCACGTGGATGTCGTCGATCGACAGGCTAGGGCTCGGCAGCACCGACAGGGCAACCGGACCTCGGATCGAAACGTTGTATCCGGTAGCGGCCCGCAGCCGCTGGGTCAGGAACGCGGTCAATTGGTCGGTGCCGATCAGCCGCGGCACCACCATGAGCGCACCCGTGAGCAGGACGAGGACGACCCCGATGGCGATCAGCAGATTACGCACCCGAACCCTCCCGAGCGGCGATCGTCAGCGGATTGGTCCAGGCGTCGGGACATTCCGTCGCAGGCCGGCCCACCGCTTGGTGGAGGATGCGAGCCGGCGCTTTGACGGGCGACCGGCTTGGACTAGGATTGGTTCTGGACTTCCCCAAGAGGAGGCACCTTCGATGGGCGACGTCGTCAACCTGAACAAATTCCGCAAGGCCCGCGACCGTCGGACGGCCGAAAGCCTGGCCGCCGAAAACCGCGTGCGCTTTGGCCAAGCCAAGGATCTGAAGGCCAAGCTGCGCACGGAAGCCGAGCAGACCCAGAAGGATCTGGACGGCAAACGGGTGGATTGAACTATATGCCATCCGACCGGGTCTCCGAAAGGGCATGGGGTGGCGAGCAGCCGGTAGCGGACCCCCCGGACCATCACACACCGGCCGGCTTTCAGAATCCGGCGGGCTCGCCCGAGCGTGTGCGCCGACGCAACAAGCTGCTGAAATTCCTCTGGCGTCAGCGGATCCACGCCAAAACCTACGAGGTTCCGGACGGGCACGTCCTGCCGATCGGCGCAGCACTCGACGGACTTGATGCCGCGGCCGGCCAGGATAGCGTGACCTGGCTGGGCCACGCCGCCTTCCTGATCCGCCTCGGTGGCCAGACGGTGCTGATCGATCCGTTCCTGTCCGATTATGCCTCCCCCGTCCAGGGCGTGGGTCCGCGCCGCTTCACGCCGCCGGGCCTGCCGGTCGAGGCCCTGCCGCCGATCGACCTGCTGCTGGTATCGCACAATCACTACGATCATCTCGATGCCAAAACGATTGCGGCGCTACCGAACAAATCCCATATACGCGTCATCGTGCCCCTTGGACTGGGCCGGTTCTTCCGTACCCGCGGCTATCGCTCGGTCGCGGAACTGGACTGGCATCACCAGTCGAAAGCCGGTCTGCTGACCGTTACTGCCGTGCCGGCGATCCATCGGTCGGCCCGCACCCTGGTCGATCGCAACCGCACGCTGTGGGCCGGCTTCATCCTCGAGAGCGGCGAGCGGCGGCTCTATTTCGGTGGCGACACCGGCTACGGCGCCGTGTTCGCCGAGACGGGGCGCCGCTACGGTCCGTTCGACCTGGCGATGCTGGGCATCGGCTGCTACGCGCCGCGTGCCGCCATGCACATGAACCATGCGAACCCGGAAGAGGCGGTCCAGATCGCGCTCGACCTGGGCGCACGCCATGTCATGGCCATGCATTGGGGCGCCATCGTCATGACCGTTGAGCCGCCGTTCGAGCCGCCCGTGCGGTTTCGCGCCGCAGCGAACCTGGCCGGCCTGACACCCGAGGCCGCCTGGCTGATGCGGGTCGGCGAGACGCGGCTGCTGCCCAAGGGGGCCGTGGCCGAGCGGGAAATCGCCCCATCCTGAATTCGACAGCAACAAGCGGAACGTAGACGGCGGGCCATGGGCCTTAGCCTGTCCCGATCGAATGCATCGAACGGGATCCGCTGTCATGTCGTCGCCTGCCCTGCCCACCGCCTTCAACCGGCTCGCCTGGTCCAACCTTGCCGCCCAGTCTGCCGAACAGATCGGCCTGGCCGCGGCGCCGCTCATCGCCGTGCTGACCCTGGGCGCCGGTGCCGGCGAGACCGGCCTGCTGCAGACCGCGCAGACCCTGCCCTTTCTGTTGCTTTCGTTCCCCGCCGGCGTGCTGGCCGACCGCACCTCGCGCCGCCGGCTGATGGCCGGGGCAGAGGCGCTGCGCGTATTGTCGCTGCTCGCGATCCTGGTCCTGGCCTGGTCCGGCCTGCTGTCCCTGCCGCTGCTGGCCTTGCTGGGCTTCGTCGGCGCTACGGGCACGGTCGCCTACAGCGTCACCGCGCCGTCGCTGGTGCCCGCCCTGGTGCCGCGCCCTCAACTGGCCCAGGCCAACGGCCGGATCGAGTTGGCGCGCGCCGTCGCCTTCGTCGCTGGGCCGGCGCTCGCCGGCGCGCTCATCACCCGGGTGGGTGCCGCTCCGTCCTTTGGCGCCGCGGCCGCCTTGTCGATCGTCGCGGTCCTGCTGCTGGCCGGCATCGGCGAGCCGGCCCGGGCGGCCGCACCGCCCCGGCGCTTCCTGCAGGATCTCAAGGAAGGTGCCAGCTTCGTCGGACGCCACCCGCTGCTGCGCCCCATCCTGTTGACTGCAGTCTTCTTCAACATCGCCTGGTTCGTGCTGCAGGCGGTCTATGTGCCCTACGCGGTCCATCATCTGGGCCTGAGTGCCGCGGGCGTCGGCACCACGCTCGCGACCTATGGCGTCGGCATGGTCGCCGGCGCGCTGCTGGCACCGCGGATCACGCGCCTGCTGCCGTTCGGCGCGGTCGTCGCGATCGGGCCGCTGGCCGGCTTCGCGGCAGCTCTGGTCATGGCGGCGACGATCTGGTTTCCCTCGATCGAACTCGCCGCGGCCAGCTACTTCCTGATCGGGGTCGGGCCGATCCTGTGGGTCATCAGTTCGACCACCCTGCGCCAGGCGGTGACGCCGGAGGCCCTGCTGGGCCGGGTCTCGGCCATCATCACCATGGCGACGGCCGGCGCACGGCCGATCGGGGCCGCGATCGGTGCGGCGATCGGCGGCGGATATGGCGCCAGCGCCTGCCTGCTGGTGGCGGTCGCCGGCTTCGCGATCCAGGCGCTGGTCATCCTGGTCTCGCCGGTGGCGCGGCTCGCCGCCCTGCCGGAGCGGGTCGCTAGCTGACGCCCAGCAACTGGCCGCCGTCGGCAGTGATGGTCTGGCCCGTGACCCAGCGTGCCAGCGGGCTGGCCAGGAACAGCACCACGTCGGCGATCTCTTCCGGGTAGCCCAGCCGGCCGAACGGAATGCTCTTCAGGGTGCGGCCGTAGAGATCGGGATTGCTGGTTCGGCGATCCTCCCAGGTGCCGCCCGGAAACTCGATCGAGCCGGGCGCCACGCAATTGACCCGCACACCCTGGCGGGCCAGCTGGGCCGCCTGGCTGGTGGTATATTGGATGACGGCGGCCTTGACCGCAGCATAGGGAACGGACCGGGTGGTCGGTCGATATCCGGCGATCGACGAGACATTGACGATCGAGCTGCCGGTCGCCTGGACAAGGAACGGCACCGCCGCATGGGACGCCCGCACGGTCGCCATCAGGTCGACGTTGAGGCTGGCCGCCCAGCCCGCTTCGTCATCGCTCTGGCCGAAGCCCGACGCATTGTTGATCAGCACGTCGATGCCGCCCAGCGCTTCCGCCGCCTCGGCGATGTAGGCCTTGACCTGCGCCTCGACACCCAGGTCGCAGCTCGCGGCATGGGCCGCGGTACCGAAGGCGGACAATTCCTCGCGCGCCTTGGCCAATGCCGCTTCGCCCCGTGCGCAGATCGAAACCTTGGCACCGGCCGCCGCGAATCCCAAGGCGATCGACCGGCCGATCCCCTTGCTGCCGCCGGCGACGACGACGCGCTTTCCCGTGAAATCGAACGACATTTATGCTCCTGAAGGTGGATGGACGCAGGACCTTGCCTTTTCCATCGTCAGTGGTTCGCCCCGATGCGGATCACCTTGCCGGGGTTCATCAGATTATGCGGGTCGAGAGCGCGCTTGATCTCGCGCATCACACTGATGGTGGCGGGACCATGCTCCTCTTCGACGAAGCCGATCTTGCCGTAGCCCACGCCATGCTCGCCGGTGCAGGTGCCGTCGAGTGCCAGCGCGCGTTTCACCATCCGTTCGTTGATCTCGCCGGCCTCGACGAATTCTTCGGGCTTGTTCGGATCGAGGATGAAGCAGAGATGGAAGTTGCCGTCACCGACATGGCCGACCAGACAGACCGGCATGCTGGCCTTCTCCAGGTCCTTCTTGGTCTCGTTGATCGCTTCGGCCAGGTTCGAGATCGGGACGCAGACGTCGGTCGCCCAGCCCTGGGAGCCGGGCCGCATGGACAGGCCGGCGTAATAGGCGTCGTGCCGGGCCTGCCACAGTTTGGAGCGTTCCTCGGCAGAGGTCGTCCATTTGAAGCCTTCGCCGCCATTGTCTTCGGCGAAAGCGGCGACCATCTCGGCCTGTTCCTTGACCCCGGCCGCGGTACCGTGGAATTCGAAGAACAGGGTCGGTGCCACCTTGAGGTCGAGCTTCGAATAGGCGTTGCACGCGGCGATCTGCACCTCGTCCAGCAGCTCGATGCGCGCGACCGGGATGCCGGCCTGGATCGTCAGGATCGTGGTATCGACCGCCGCCGCGATCGACGGGAACGAGCAGGCCGCCGAAGAGATGGCCTCGGGAATGCCGTAGAGCTTGAGCGTGATCTCGGTGATCACGCCCAGCGTACCCTCGGAGCCGACGAACAGGCGGGTAAGGTCGTAGCCCGCCGACGACTTGCGCGCCCGGCTCGCGGTCTTGATGATCCGCCCGTCGGCCAGCACCGCGGTCAGCGACAGCACGTTGTCGCGCATGGTGCCGTAGCGCACCGCATTGGTGCCCGACGCGCGCGTCGCGGTCATGCCGCCGATCGAGGCGTTGGCGCCGGGATCGATCGGGAAGAACAGGCCGGTGTCGCGCAGATATTCGTTCAGCTGCTTGCGCGTGACGCCCGGCTGTACCGTGCAGTCGAGATCCTCGGGCGAGACGCGCAGCACCTGATCCATCTGCGTGAGGTCGATGCAGATGCCGCCCTCGCGCGCGGCCACATGGCCCTCGAGCGAGGTGCCGGTACCGAACGGGATGACCGGCACCTTGAATTCCGCGCACAGCTTGACCGCCTCGACCACGTCTTCGGTCGAGCGCGCGAAGAACACCGCGTCGGGCGCCTCGATCGGATGGTAGGATTCGTCCTTGCCATGCTGGTCGCGTACCGCCGTCGCCGTCGAGACCTGCTCGCCGAAGCGCGCCTTCAGGCGCTCGATCACGCTCTCGGTCGGCACTTCGCGCCGACGCATCATCTCAACAGCCATCGATTCCTCCAGCTCCAGCAGCACGATCGCTCGACTGCTTTCCTCATACCAGAGAGAATGGACCGGCGCCCCGCGTCGGGCAAGCGGATCGGCTGGCCGCCGAGCATGCGGATTGCGGGCAGCCATGCTATGCCCGTGGTCGGAGCCGCCACGGCTGATCCGGGAAAAGGAACCATCGAATGCGTCGTCTGGAAGGCAAGATCGCCCTCGTCACCGCGGCAGCCCAGGGCATCGGCAAGGCCACGGCGCTGCGTTTCGCCGCCGAAGGGGCGCGCGTCATCGCGACCGACATCAACGCCGCCCTGCTGGCCGAGATCGAGGGTTGCGAGACCCACATCCTCGACGTCACCAAGGACGAGGCCGTGGCGGCGATCGCGGCCAAGACCGGTCCCATCGACATTCTGTTCAACTGCGCCGGCTACGTGCATTCGGGCACGATCCTGGACTGTCCGCCCGACGCCTGGGCTTTCTCGTTCGATCTGAACGTGACCGCGATGTACCGCACCATCCGGGCCTTCCTGCCCGGCATGCTGGCCAAGGGCAGCGGCTCGATCGTCAACATGGCCTCGGCCGCGTCGAGCGTGAAGGGCGTGCCCAACCGCTTCGCCTATGGCGCCAGCAAGGCGGCGGTAATCGGCCTGTCGAAGTCGGTCGCGGCCGATTTCGTGGCGAAGGGCGTCCGCTGCAACGCGATCTGCCCGGGCACGATCGAATCGCCCTCGCTGCACGAGCGCATCTCGACCCAGGCGGCTGCGACCGGCCAGAGCCTGGACCAGGTGCAGAAGGCGTTCGTCGCCCGCCAGCCGGTCGGCCGGATCGGCAAGGCCGAGGAGATCGCGGCGCTGGCGGCCTATCTCGCCTCCGACGAAGCGGCCTTCACCACCGGCACCATCCACATGATCGACGGCGGCTGGTCGAACTGACGAAATGGCGACGATGCGCGGCGGGTATTGGACAGAGAGACCCTTCGTTCCCATTTCTTGTGCAGCGGAACGCCAACCGAGGATCAAGATGACCCCCTATCGCAAAAGCCCGGAAGCCCTTTCGCGCCTGACGCCGGAGCAGTATCGCGTCACCCAGCAGAGCGGCACGGAGCGCCCCGGCACCGGCGAATACCTCGACAACAAGGAGCCGGGCATCTACGTCGACATCGTGTCGGGCGAGCCGCTGTTCGCCTCGGCCGACAAGTTCGAGTCCGGATGCGGCTGGCCCAGCTTCACCAAGCCGATCGAGCCGGCGCACGTCAACGAGCTGCGCGACACGACCCATGGCATGGTGCGCATCGAGGTGCGGTCGGCCGCCGGCGACAGCCACCTGGGCCACGTGTTTCCCGACGGCCCGCGGGATCGCGGCGGCCTGCGCTATTGCATCAACTCCGCCTCGCTGCGGTTCATCCATCGCGACGACATGGCGGCCGAAGGCTACGAGGCCTATCTGGACCAGGTGGAGGAAACCCGATGACCGAAGAACGCGCCATTCTCGCCGGAGGCTGCTTCTGGGGCATGCAGGACCTGGTGCGCCGCTATCCGGGCGTGACCTCGACCCGCGTGGGCTATACCGGCGGCGAGGTCGCCAACGCCACCTATCGCAACCACGGCAACCATGCCGAGGCGCTGGAGATCATCTTCGATCCGGCCAAGACCAGCTATCGGACGCTCTTGGAATTCTTTTTCCAGATCCACGATCCGTCCACGCTCAACCGCCAGGGCAACGACCGGGGCGCCAGCTACCGTTCGGCGATCTTCTACACCAGCGACGAGCAGCGGAAGGTCGCCCTCGATACGATCGCCGACGTCGATGCCTCGGACTTGTGGCCGGGCAAGGTGGTCACCGAGGTGGTGCCGGCCAGCGACTTCTGGGAAGCAGAGCCGGAGCATCAGGACTACCTGGAGCGGATCCCGAACGGCTATACCTGCCACTTCGTCCGGCCGGACTGGAAACTGCCCCGGCGGGCGAACGTCGCTTAGCGGCTGCGATATATCCGAGCAGGCCCCGCGGCGGCACGACCCCGCCGGGCCTGCCGAACCCGACCGTGAGGCGCCCGCCATGGACCTGTCGAAATTCGCCGGTGGCGCCGCCTATGTCGGCGGTCGGTTCGCGCCGATCGCCGAGGCCACCATCCCGGTGACGGACTGGGGCTTTACCCGCTCCGACGCGGTCTATGACGTGGTCCATGTCTTCCGCAACGGCTTCTTCCGGCTCGACGACCATCTCGACCGCTTCCAGCACTCGATGGCGCGGCGCCGGTTGAATCCCGGCGAAGACCGAGCGACGATCGAGGCGATCCTGCACCGCTGCGTGGCATTGTCCGGCCTCGCCGACGCCTATGTCGCGATGGTGGCCCTGCGCGGCCGCCCACGGATCGCCGGATCGCGCCGGCCGGAGGATTGTGCCAACCACCTCGTCGCCTATGCCATTTCCTGGATCGACGTCATCCCGAAGGACGTCCAGGACCGCGGTGCCCATCTATGGATCGGCTCGACCCCGCGGGTGCCGGACGCCTCCGTCGATCCGGTCGTGAAGAACTATCAATGGAGCGACCTCACCACCGGTCTGTTCGAGGCCCATGACCATGGTTTCGACACGGTCGTGCTGTGCGATGCCGAGGGGTTCGTAACGGAAGGCCCGGGGTTCAACCTGTTCGTCGTCAAGGACGGCAAGCTTATCACCTCGGATCGCGGCAGCCTGCATGGCATCACCCGGCGCTCGGTGCTGGAACTCTGCGCCGAGTTGGGGCTGGACGCATCCATCGGCCCGATCCCCCGCGCGCTGCTGGAGGAGGCCGACGAGGCCTTCGCGGCCACGACAGCCGGCGGCGTCATGCCGTTCGCTCGCGTCGGCCGGACGATCCTGGGCAACGACCGGCCGGGACCGATCTCAAGCAGACTCAAAGCAGCCTATTGGCAGAAGCATGACGAGGGCTGGCACCGGACCGAGGTCCGCCCCCTGGAGCCCGAATTTTCATCGGCCGGCTGAACCGCCGGGACAAGAACCTGGGAGCCGCGGGATCGGTCTGACCGTGACCGCCGCGGCCTGCGCAATCATCGGAGAAGAAAAATGGCAGAGCTTGCTGATCTGGGCGTAACCGGCCTCGCCGTCATGGGCGCCAACCTGGCCCGGAACGCCGCCCGCAAGGGGTTTCGCGTCGCCGTGCACAACCGCTCGCCTGAGAAGACCGACCGGCTGGTCGGCGAGCATGGCGGCGAAGGCACGTTCGTGCCGTCCCATTCCATCGAGGATTTCGTGGCCTCGCTGGCCAAGCCGCGCGCGATCATCATCATGGTCAAGGCAGGCAAGCCGACCGACGATGTGATCGCCGAACTGGTGCCGCATCTCGAAGAAGGCGACATTATCATCGACGCCGGCAACGCGCTGTTTTCCGACACCCGCCGCCGCGAGCGCGAGCTGGCCGAAAAGAAGCTGCTGTTCGTCGGCATGGGCGTCTCGGGCGGCGAGGAAGGCGCGCTCGAGGGTCCGTCGATCATGCCGGGCGGTGCGAAGGCGGCTTGGGAGCGGATCCGGCCCATGGTGACCAAGATGGCAATCACCGTCGATGGCACGCCCTGCTGCGCCTACATGGGACCGGACGGCGCCGGCCATTATGTGAAGATGGTCCATAACGGTATCGAATATGCCGACATGCAGCTAATCGCCGAGGCCTATGACCTGATGCGTTCGGTCTATGGCATGTCGGCGGGCGAGATCGGCCGGGTGTTCGCGGGCTGGAAGACCGGCGACCTCGACTCCTACCTGATCGAGATCACCGCGACGGTGTTGGCCAAGCAGGACCCGTCAGGTACCGCAGCCCTGGTCGATCGGATCCGCGACGAGGCCGAGCAGAAGGGCACGGGCCGCTGGACCGCGCAATCGGCGCTGGAGCTGGGCGTGCCGATCACCGCGATCACCGAGGCGGTCTATGCCCGCGCACTCTCCGGCCGACCGGCCCAGCGCGCGGCGGCGGCCAAGGCGTTCGAGGGCAATCGCACCCAAAAGAAAACGGCCGGGCCGGGCGACCTCGACAAGATCCGCGACGCGCTCTACGCCTCGAAGATCGTGGCCTATGCCCAGGGTTTCGAGCAGCTGGCGGTCGCGTCCAAGGAATATAAGTGGGATCTGGATCCAGGCCTGATCGCCACCATCTGGCGCGGCGGCTGCATCATCCGCGCGGCCTTCCTGGACCGGATCCGCGAAGGCTACGAGGCCCATCCCGATGCGCCCAGCCTGCTGCTGCAGCCCTATTTCCGCGACGCCGTGATCAAGGCCGAACCGGCATGGCGGGAGGTCGTGGTGTCGGCGGTACAGAACGGCATCGCGGTTCCCGCCTTCGCCTCGTCGCTCGCCTATTTCGACGGGCTGCGCCGGGAACGCGGCCCCGCCAACCTGCTGCAGGGTCTGCGGGATTATTTCGGTGCCCACACCTATCGCCGGACCGACAAGGACGGCTCGTTCCATACCCGCTGGTCGCAGGACGGCAGCGAGGTCGACGCCTGAGGACGATGCGGCCGCCCTATAGGGTGCGGTCGCTCGCGACCCCGAAATAGCAGATGCCGTCGCCGCGCTTGGCACTGCTGCTGGGGAAGATGATGAAGCCGGGGGAGGGCGCCGTGACGGCGTCGCCCGACGCGCGCCTTGCGATCGGCTGGCCGGCGGCGACGGCGTCGCCGGTTTTCCAGCTGCCTTCCAGCCGGTCGCCATCCTGCTCGCAGATCACGAGATCGACGATGCGGATCACCTGCCTTGCCTGGCGCGAGGGCGGCGCCGAGCCACTGATACCCAGATGCGCCAGGGCATTGAGGATCGCGCCATGGCCGACCTCGATCGCCGCGGGGTCCTCGTGATTGCCGCATTCGAGCGTGACGCCATAGCCACCGCAGAAGCGCATGTATTCCGTCGTGCCATGCCCTTCGGATGGCGAGAGTTCCGGCAGGCCGAGCCGTTCGCGCGCCGAAATCAGGCGTGCATAATTGTCGAGCCAGCCATGGATGAGCGTGGGGGCGCCCAGGCACGCCGCGAAGGCGCCCTCCGCCGCGGCCTGGCGGAAGGGCTCCAGATCGCCGGCATTGTCCTCCGGTCCGAAGAACACGAACGGCTCGCCCTGGCTGCGGAACGAATGGATGTCGAGCAGCGCATCATGGTCGCGCAGCAGGGCGCAGAGCCGGTTGCCGACCCGGTCTTCGTAATCGAGCGGGACCGGCTTGTCGTGAAGGTCTCGGTTCAGGTTGCGGTCGCCCTCGCGCGTGCCCTGGCGATAGGCCTTGGGATTGGCGACGGGCACGAAGGTCACCGCGCCCCGTCCGATGCGCAGCCGGCCGGCGCGGCAATCGGCGATGGCGCGCCGGATCGCCTGCGGGCCGCAGGTTTCGTTGCCGTGGACCGCGCCCAGCACCAGCAGCTTCGGACCCGGCGCCAAACCGGTGAAACATACGCTTTCCAGCGCGCCGTCGAAGGCGTCGGGGTCGGCAACGGACTGGGGATCGCTCATGGCACTGTCCTTTCGACGGCGAGTTCCCCCGTCCTGACGCAGCGGACCCGGTGGCCCGGATCGATCTCGTCCAGCGGCGGCACGACCGGCTGCCGGCAGACGTCGCGCATTTCCGGGCAGCGCGGATGGAAATGGCAACCGCTCGGCGGCTCCAGCGGATTGGGCAGGTCGCCCGTGATCTTCGCCCCGCGCGTGGCGCCGAACGGATCCGGAATGGCCGCGATCAGCGCACGCGTATAAGGGTGGCGCGGCGCCGTGAAGATCCGATGCCAGCCGCCGGTCTCGACGATGCGTCCGAGGTACATCACCGCCACGCGGTCGCTCATGTGTTCGACCACGCCCAGGTCGTGGCTGATCATGATGTAGGACAGGTCGAGCGTGTCCTTGAGTTCCAGCAGCAGGTTGATGATCTGCGCGCGGATCGAGACGTCCAACGCCGAGACCGGTTCGTCGAGCACGATGATCCGCGGTTTCAGGATCAGCGCCCGGGCGATGCCGACGCGCTGGCGCTGTCCGCCGGAGAATTCGTGGGGATAGCGCTGGGCCTGTTCCGGCCGCAGTCCGACGTGGCGCAGGATTTCGGCGATCCGCGCTTCCCGTTCCGCCCGGTCGGTCATGCCGTGCAGGCGAAGCGGCGCCTCCAGGGTCCGCTGCACGGTCTGGCGCGGGTTGAGCGACGAATAAGGATCCTGGAACACCATCTGCACGAAGCGGGCGCGATCGAGCCGGCCGAGGCCCGGTCCGTTGACGTCCTTGCCGTCGAGCAGGATCCGACCCCGCGTCGGCGCCTGCAATCCCACGATCGAGAGCGCCAATGAGGACTTGCCGCAGCCGGATTCGCCGACCAGGCCCAGGCACTCGCCCTTGCGCAGCTCCAGGTCGACGCCGTCCACCGCATGGATGATGCGCTTCCTGCCGCCGAGCAGACCGCCGCCCAGCGGGAAATGCACGGCGAGGTCCTCAACGCGCAACAGCGGTCCGGCGGCGGCGTCAGCCATGATGGTGGCACCGGACCAGGCCGCCGTGGGGCAGCGGCGTTTCCTCGGGATCGACCTCGACGCAGATTTCGGTCCGGGCCTGACAGCGCGGATTGAAACGGCAGCCGGCGGGAAAAGCGGTGACCGCCGGCACGACTCCGGGAATTTCCTTCAGCCGATGTTGACCGTCTCGCGCCCGCGCGCCCAGCAGCGGCAGGGAGGCGACGAGGCCACTGGTGTAGGGATGGCTGGGCGAGCGGAACACCTCCTCGGCCGCGCGCTGCTCGACCAGGCGGCCGGCATACATGACGCCGACGCGGGCGCACATGTTGGCGATCAGGCCCAGGTCGTGGCTGATCATCAGCACGGCCGTGCCCTGCGCCGCCGACCGTTCGCGGATCAGCTCCAGGATCTCGGCCTGGACCGTGACGTCGAGTGCCGTGGTCGGCTCGTCGGCCAGCAGCAGGTCCGGATCGCACGCCAGCGCGATCGCGATCATGACCCGCTGACGCATGCCGCCCGACAATTGGTGGGGATAGTCCTTGACCCGCCGGTCGGGCGCCGGCACCCGCACGCTCGCCAGCGCGTCGACGGCCCGGCGCTCCGCCTCGTGCCAGGTGGCGCCCTGGTGCAACACGAACATCTCGGCGATCTGCCGCCCGATCGGCGAGAGCGGGTTGAGTGCCGTCATCGGCTCCTGGAAGATCATCGAGATCCGGTTGCCCCGGAGCTTGCGCATCTCGGCTTCCGGCAGGTTCTGGATTTCCCGGCCCTTGAACAGGATGCGGCCGCCGCCGATGCCGAGCGGCCGGCGCAAGAGGCCGATCAGCGCCAGGGCGGTGATGCTCTTGCCGCAACCCGATTCACCGACAAGGCCCAGGGTCTCGCCCGCGCCGATGGTGAAGGACACGTCCTTCACCGCCGGGTACCTCGTCCCGCCGAATGCGAGGTCGATCCGCAGCCGGTCGACCGTGAGCAGCGCGTCGCCGGTCATGCCCGCCGCGCCCGCGATTGCGGGTCGAGGATGTCGCGCAGCCCGTCGCCCAGCAGATTGAGCCCCAGCACGGTGGTGAAGATCGCCAGGCCCGGAAAGATCGAGATCCACGGCGCGGTCGTGATCTGGTCGCGGGCATCCGACAGCATGCTGCCCCAGCTGGGCGACGGGGGCCGGATGCCGAGGCCGAGGAACGACAGCGAGGCTTCGGCCAGCACCGCGCCGCCCATGCCCAGCGTGCCGATGACGATGATCGGACCCAGGATATTGGGCAAGATCTGCGTCGCCATGATCCGCACGTCGCCATAGCCCAGCATCTTGGCCGCCTGGACATAGCCGAGGCTCTTCAGCGACAGGGTGGAGGCGCGCGACAGGCGGCAGGTGTAGGACCAGTTGGTCAGGCCGAGCGCGATCAGCAGGCTGGTGAGGCCGGGACTGAGGATCGCCATGATCGCCAGCGCGAAGACGAGCGAGGGAACGGCGAGCATGAGGTTCGTCAGCCCGTTGACGACATCGTCCCACCAGCCGCCCCAATATCCGGCCGACAGGCCCAGGCAGACGCCGATCACGCTGTTGATCAGCTGCGAGACAATGCCGACCGTGAGCGAGATCCGGGCGCCGTGCAGCACCCGGCTGTAGATGTCCCGGCCCTGCCCGTCGGTGCCGAACCAGAACTCGTGGTCTGGCGGCAGTTCGGCATTCATCAGGTTGGCGTCCATGATCGGGTCGGTATGGGCCAGCCACGGCGCCAGCACGCCGGCCGCGACCACCAGCGCGAACAAGGTGCCGCCGATCAACAGGTTGGTCCTGACTTTCATCGGTGCCCTAGCTGTATTTGATGCGCGGATCGATGACCGCGCACAGGACATCGACCAGCATGTTGATCAGGAGGAAGAACAGCACGATGAACAGGATGCAGCCCTGAACCACCGGGATGTCGCGCAGCGAGACGCTGTCGACCAGCAGCGAGCCCAGCCCCGGCCATGAAAACAGTTTCTCGACCACGACGGCCTGGCCAATGACCGACCCGAACTGCAGCCCGATCGTCGTCAGCACGATCACCAGCGCGTTGCGCGTCAGGTGCCAGCGCACGACCCGGCCCTCGCTCATGCCCTTCGAGCGGGCGGTGCGGACGAAATCCGCGTTCATGATCTCCAGCACGGCGGCACGCGTCGTCCGCGCCAGCAGCGCCATGGGCGCCACGCCCAAAGCGACGGAAGGCAGCACGAGATTTCTGAAACCGCCGTCGCCGTAGCCGAAGCTGGGCAGCCAGCCGAGCGACAGTGCGAACAGGTACATCAATAGCAGGCCCAGCCAGAACTGCGGCAGCGACAGGCCGGAGATGGCGAGGACCATCGACGCCGTGTCGAGCAGGCTGCCGGGCTTCAATGCGGCGAGGAAACCCAGCGGCACGCCCAGCAGGATCGCGAACACCATCGCGGTGAAGGCGAGCTTCAGGGTCGGCCACATCCGCTCCGCCAGCACGGTCGCGACCGGCTGGCGGCTGCGGAACGACGTGCCCAGATCCAGCCGGGCCAATTGGCCGACATATTTGGCGAAGCGGACCTGGACCGGATCGTCGAGCCCCAGCTCGTGGTTCATCCGCTCCATGACCTGGGTGTCGAGCACGCTATGCCCGTCGTCGCTCATGCTCGACGCAAAAGTGCCGGGGATCACGCTGAACAGCACGAAGATCAGCAATGCCACCGCCAGCAGGATCGGCGCCGTCTGCAGCAGGCGCTTCACGACGAAAGGGAGCATGCCGGCCTCGGTTTCGGACGGTCCGCGATTGCCTGCGGACCGTCGGTTCAAATCGGATGGGAGACCCGGCTATTTCGCCACAGGCGACGAAGCGTCCACCCAGATGTCCTCGTAGTTCTGGACGGCGAGTTCGTTGGCGTTCGGTTGCAGGCCATGGATCCAGGGCTGATAGGCCAGGACCGCCTTGTTGTAGTTGAAGAACCAGACCGGTGCGTCGTCGTAGATGATGGCATCGACCTTCTTCAGCGCGTCGATCTGCTTTGCCGGATCGCGCGTCGCGACCGCCTCGTCGAGCAGCGCATCGACCTGCTGGTTCTTGTAGAGCATGTAGTTGCAGGCCGATTGCGGCGTGGCGGAGCTGAAGCATTTCAGGGTGCTGAGCGGGTCGGGCCCGGTCTGCAGCGACCAGAGGAAGGCCTGGTAGTCGCCCTTGCGCACGACCTCGGACAGCACCGTGCCCTCGACCGGCTTGATCTTCACCTTGATGCCGACCTTGGCCAGCATCGGGATGGTCGCTTCCACGATCGGAACGCCCCAGCTCGCGTTCGAGGTCGCTGTCCATTCGAATTCGAAGCCGTCCGGATAGCCGGCCTCCGTCAGCAGCTTCTTCGCCTTTTCGGGATCGTACGGATAAGGCTTCAGGGCGGGATCGTAGGCCGCCGACGAGGTCGGCAGCCAGCTCGTCGCCGGATAGGCCTTGTCCTTGATCAGGCGCTTGATGATCAGGTCGGTATCGATGGCGTAGTTGATCGCCTGGCGCACCCGCTTGTCCGCAAAGGGCTTGAAGGTCGGGTTCAGGCCCATGACGCGGGTATAGAACTCAGCGACCTCGAGCAGGCCCTTCGACAGTACGGGGTCGGCCTTGTAGGCGACATATTGCGCCGGCTCGAGGATCGAGACGTCGATCTCCTTGTTGCGGAAGGCGACATCGCGCGCGGACGCCTCGCCCATCAGCGAAATCACCACGCGATCGGCATGGGGCTTGCCCGGCTGATAGAACTTGTCCCACCGTTCGGCGACGAGGCGGGAACCCGGGACGTATTCCGCGAGCTTGTACGGGCCGAGGCCGATCGGGTGGCTGGCAAAGTCTGCCTTCACGGCTTCGCTCGCCGGGTAGATCGATGTCGTGGCGGCGAAGAAATAATAGCCGGGCTCGACCCGCTCGGTCAGCGTCATCTGCAGAGTGAAGTCGTCGATCTTCTTCAGGCCGGAAATTTCCTTGGCCTGGCCCTTCTCGACCTCGACGGCTCCCTTGATCAGCCGAATGAAGCGCGCGCCTGGATAGGCCTTGGCGCCATCCATGATGTGGTTGTAGGTCCAGATGATGTCGTCCGCCGTCATCTTCTGGCCGTTGTGGAAATAGGCGTCGTTGCGCAGCTTGTAGGTATAAGTCAGCCCGTCGTCGGATACGCTCACGCTGGTCGCCAACTCGAGCACCAGTTTTTTGTTGACCGCGTCCCAATTATAGAGCGAGCGGTGCAACGCTTTGGCGTAGATCTCGTCCTGCGCCCGGTTGGAGGTCAGGATGTCGAGGTTGGCGAAGCTCGATCCATAGGGTGCGGTAAACCGGATGGTGCCGCCGTTGCGCGGCGTCTCCGTCTGGGCCTGGGCCGAAACGGCCAGAAAAACCGCCAACCCGGCGGTCGTCATGAATTTCCCGAACATGCGAACTCCCTCCCCCATCTTTTTGTCGCCGCCGCCCGTGGCTCGGGCGATATTTGCTATTGAACCTCGGCGCCTTCGCGTTGCTTTGCTTCGGCCGCATCCCCGGCGCGATCATAGACGAGTTTGCCGCCGAGGATCGTCAGATCGCAGCGCGTGTCGTGCAGAATTTCGTCGGCCCGCGCGGTCAGCAGGTCGCGCGAGAACACAGCGATATCCGCGAGGAAACCCGGCAGCAGCTTGCCCTTGATCCTTTCCATCTTCTGCGAGAAGGCGCCGAACTCGGTATAGGCCTGCAGCGCCTGCTCGATCGACACGCGCTCGCCAGCGTTCATCACCGTGCCACGCCAGGTCTCGCGGGTCAGCATCGCATGGAAATTCGGGAAAGGATTGGGTTCGCAGACCGGCGAATCACTGCCCGTTGCCGGCTTCAGCCCCAGGTCGAACCAGGTCCTGAACGGGTAGCTGCCGAGCGCCCGGTCCGGTCCGAGCACCGAGACGTAGGCGTCGCCGAAATCATGGACGAACACCTGCTGCGGGCAGGGGTAAATCCCGGCCGCGACCATGCGTTCGTGCTGCGCGGCGGTCGAGAAACCGCAATGCTCGATGCGATGGCGCCGGTCGGGATCGGGTGCCACGGCCAGCGCCTTCTCATAGGCCGTGATCAATTGCTCGATCGCGGCATCGCCGATCGCATGGCAGGCCAGTTGGTAGCCCTTGAGGTGGGCATCCATGACGAGACGGTTCACGTCGGCATCGGCCATCATCTGCACGCCGGTCGTGCCGTCCTCGCCCAGATAGGGTCGCGACATCCAGGCGGTGCGACCGCCCGCCGAGCCGTCGAGGAACAGCTTCACGGCGCCGATCGTCAACATGTCGTCGCCGCTGCCCGACACGAGGCCCGCGGCATGGCACTGCGGCACGATCGACCGGTGCTCGTCGCCCAGCAGGGTGAGCCAGGTGCGGACCGGCAGCCGCCCCTCGCGCTTGGCGCGCTGGTAGGCCGCGATCTCGCCGAAGCCGCAGACATAGCCGACGGCGGCATCCATGCAACTGGTGATGCCGAGCGACAGCAGGTGCCGCCCGCCCCGCTCGATCGCGGCGACGACCTGGTCCTCGCTGGGCGGCGGCATCGCGGCCTGCAGTGGCCCGCGCGCGTTTTCCGCCAGCAGCCCGGTCAGCCGACCGTCCCGCTGCTCGATCAGGCCGCCCGGCGGAGCCTCCGACGTCTCGGTGATGCCGGCGAGCGCCAAGGCGCGCGAATTGCAGATCGTGATATGGCCGCAGGTCCGCGACAGCATCACCGGATGGTCCGGTGCCACCCGGTCCAGTTCTTCGCGATAGGGGTGGCGGCCGACGTCCAGTTTCGTCTGGTCGTAGCCGCGGGCCAGGATCCATTCCCCAGGCGGCACCGTCCGGGCCCGGGCCCCGATCGCCGCCAGCAGCGCCTCCAGGGTCGGCGCGGTCGCGGGTTTGGCGTCGACCCAATCCATCATCAGGCCGGTCGAGATCAGGTGGAGATGGGAATCGTTGAGACCGGGCGTCGCCAGACGGCCGGCGAGATCGATCACAGTCGTCGCGGGACCGATCAGGCCCGCTACGTCCTGGTCGCGACCTGCCGCCAGCACGAGGCCGCGCCACACCGCCAGCGCCTCGACCACGCCCGCCTCGCGCCCACACCAGATCGGGCCGTTCCGCAGCACGATGTCCGCGTAAGGCAGGGCGGAACGCTGCGGTCCGTTCGATATCTCGTTCATGTTTTCATCCGGATGGAGGGCGGCGATGGAGGACCATGGTCGCCGCTAGATGTCGTCGAGCGGCCAGATCGGCCGCCGGACATGGCGATACGGTCGCTCCCTGAAATTGCGGGTCGATAGCGCGCCGGTATCGACCTCGAGCACGTCACGGGCGATCGGCTGGAAGGCGGCGCGGAAATGCTGCATGGATTTGACGATGAGGGTCGCTTTCCGGGTCGGATCCAGGCCTAGCGAGGTGAACTGCGCGAGATCGGTCGCCTGGCCATTGTGGCTGATGACGATGATCTCGACGCCGCGCACCCGCAGCAGCACGCTGAGCCCATAGTTGCGCCACGCGCCGCCGCCCATCGGGCCATGGGCGATGAAGCGGCCGTCCGTGATGGCGACCACCCGTGCGGTGATCTCGAGCGGACCGCCGCCCATGGCCGGATCGACTTTGCCGCCCAGCCGCAAGGTCACGTCGTTGCCGACGCCGGCCGCCTGGGCTTGCGCCGCCGCCTCGCCGTCGCAGATGGCGTGGAAGCCGACGTTCTGCAGATCGGCGTCGAGCACCGCCTTCAGCAGCACGGTGGCGTCGCCATAGGCCCCTGATCCAGGATTGTCCGAATAGTCGGCGATGATCAGCGGCTTGGCGGCGCCGTCCTGCCCGTTCCGCGCCTGGGCGATGGCGTCGGCCAGCGGCGTGAAATGGATCGAGGAAAATTTCCGCTGATCCCAGACATAATCCATCAGCTCCTCGGCGATCGCCTGGGCGGCGGCGCGGTCGTAGCCGGTCACCGCGACCGAGGGGCCGATGTCCTCGACGTCGGCCGACGAGAATCCGGCCTGGATGCTGACCACGAGCGCGCGGCCCGCCGCCTCGATCTCGTCGGCCCGGCGCAGCAGTTCCTGGACCGGCGGCGAAGTCGTACGGCCGCCATCGAGCGCATAGAGGATCGGCCGGCGCGCCAGGGCCACTGAGGGTTTCACCGGCTCCGCCATGGCCCTTTTCAGCAATGCCGCCGCCTGCCGGGTCCGTTCGTACTGGTCGATATGCGGATAGGTGCGATAGGAGATCAGGGCGTTGGCGTTGCTCGCCATTGCGTCGGTGACCGTGGCATGCAGATCGAGCACCACGACGATCGGCACGTCGGGACCGAGCCTCTGGCGCAGCCGGGCCAGCAATTCGCCCTCGCCGTCGTCGCTGCTCTCGGTCGCCATGGCGCCGTGCAGGTGCAGCAGCACGCCGTCCAGTCCGTCGGTCGCACCGAGCATCATCGCGGCGAAGGTCTCGAACGCCGCATCCGTGACCCGGCCGGATGGGTTGGCGTGGGTAGCCAGCGGATGGACCAGGTCCCAGCCGAACTCGTCGGCCGCCTCGAACGCGGCCCCCATCGAGGTACGGGTGCCGCGAAACGCGGTGCGGACATCCTCGCCGACGAAGCAACTGGAATGACGAAAGGCCTCTTCATCCGTGAGCTGAACACTGAACGTGTTTGTCTCGTGCATGAACTCGGCGACCAATATTCGTTGAGCCATCGTGCCGGCGAGCCTCCCGATTCTTCCTTTTATTCACTCAAGCGTGCCGGTGATTTCGTTGCGCGGAAACGGACCACCCGACGATTCGCAGGGCGGATTTCAGCAGAGTGCCGGTTCAAGCCATCAATCCGCCGATCACGCCGCCTTTCAATGCCGGTCACGCGAAGCCGGCGCTATTTCGCCGGCTTCAGCAGAATTCTCGTCTCGGCCGCGGCCTCGATCGCCTTGCGGCTGTAGAGCAGCGGAAAATACGTGCCGTCGAGCCACATCCGGCGCAGGTCGGCATAGTGCGGGTCGTCGGGATTGCCGGATTGCCCCGGATAGTTGACCGCCCGCGATTCGTCCCAGTTGCCCACGTCCAGCACCATGCGGAACGACGGGCCGTTGGTCTGCCGGAAGTCGCTCGTCCGATAGGTCGACTGGTTCGGCGTATAGGGGCCGCCCTGCTTCGCCATCGCGTCCGGCTGCAGCTTCGCCCGCAAGGCGCCGTCGACCGCCTCCATGAGGGGATGCTCGGGCAGGGAAGTTTGCAATTTCCCCCATTGCCAGGCCTTCGCGTCGCCGCCCTGGAGCTTCTCCATCTCGGCATAGGCAGCGCCGAGGCTGGACAGCAGCACATGGTCGCGCCGGGCCTCGACGGTGCCGCCGGCACCGGCGGCCAGCAGCACCTGCGGCCGTTCGAGCGTGTCGAGCACGACCGCGATATCGGGCGCGCCCATGGCACCAACGGCATTCTCCGGCAGGGCCGCGCGCTTGAATTCATCGCCCAGGTGCCGGGTCGTCCAGACCTCGAACAGCGCCGCCTGGGGCGAGGCCGCACCTTCTTCGCCGTTCCAGCCGTGCAGCAGGTCGAGGGCGGCCTGCGTCTTGGCGTCGTCCGACGAGAGCGGCGCCAGCAGCGTCATCAGCCGCCGCGCCGGGATCGACACGATATCGTTCTGGAAATGCTCCGAATCCTCGACCGAGACCTTGTCTTTCGACCGGATCAACTCGTCGAGCCGGGCATGACGCGACCCGTTGGTCCATTCGAAACCCAGCTTGCGCTCGCGATAGGGATAGTCCGCCGGCAGGTTCATCTCGTTCGAGGTCGTGACATAGCCGCTCGGCGGATTATAGGCCGAGGGCAGCTTGTCGCCCGACCAGAACCCGGCCCATTCGTAGCGCCCGTCGCCCGGAACCGGCATCAGCCCGTCCCAGTTGGGCCGGATCGGTGCGAGCCCGCCGGGGATCCAGCCGATGTTGCCCTTGACGTCGGCATAGACCTGATTCTCGGTCGGTGCGCCCCAATGCAGCATCGCCTTGCGGAACTCGGTGAAATTCCGGGCGCGCATGTACGAGATGCTGCCGAAATAGGGCGACATGCCGGGTTCGAACCAGCCCGATCGCACGACGTAGCTGCGATGCTTCCCGGCATCGGTGTAGATCACGGGCCCGTCGCGGGTGAACAGCAGTTCGGCCGTCACCGGGGCGGCGCCCTTGACCGCGATCGCCTCGCGGACGACGCGCATCTTTTCCCAGCCGTCGCGATAGCGGTAGCGATGATCGTCGGCGGGGTCGAGTTCGTGGACGTAAAGATCTTCCTGGTCGATGTTGAAGATCGTCAGGCCGAAGGCGATGGTGCCGTTGTGTCCGATCGAGATGCCCGGCAGCGACGGTTCGCCGGCGCCGATGATGTCCATGCCCGGCGCATTGAGATGCGCGATGTAGCGCAGGCTGGGCGTCGAATAGGCGCGGTGCGGATCGTTGGCGAGAATGGGCCGGCCGGTCGCCGACTTCGACGGCGCGATCACCCAGTTGTTGCTGCCCTCGGACGTCTCTGCCGCGGCGTCGCCATCATCGTCCGACGCGACGCGGGTCGGCATCGACAGGCCGGCGGTGATCGCCGCCTTGGTGATGCGCACGTTCTCCGTCGCGAGCGCGAACACCTTCAGCACGTCCTTGGGCAGGCACGGATCGAGCCCGTCGGGGACCGACGTGTGCCAGGTCGGCTGCAGGCCGAAGCGGATCTCGTCGAATTTCGGTCCGTTTTCCCGGTCGGTCTTGCAGACGGTGTTGGCGCGCGCCACCTCGCTCGTCAGATTCCGCGTCAGCCCGTGGCTGCGGATCCGCACCACATCCTCCGGCTTCCATTTGGCCGGCGCATAGTGCAGCAGCTGGAATTCCTGCGGCAGATCGGCCGGGTGCGCGCCCAGCCAGTCGACATAGGCGTTGATGCCGGCGACGAACTTCGTCGCGATATGCCGGGCATCGGGGGCGTAGGCCGCCCATTCGCGCCCCATGTCGCCGCGATACAGGAACAGGCGCGCCGCGCGATCCTGCTCGACATAGCTCGGGCCCAGCACGGCGGCCAGTTCGCCCAAACCGCGCCGGCGCCACAGGTCGATCTGGAACAGCCGGTCGCGCGCCGCGTTGAAACCCTGCACGAAGAAGGCGTCGTCGGTGCTGGCCGCGTAGATGTGCGGCACACCCCATTTGTCGATCAGGATCTCCGCCGGCTGGTGCAACCCGGCGACATCCAGGGTCCGGGTCGAGGGCGACGCCGTCCCGTCGGCCGCCAGGGCCACGCCACCCGCCGTCGCGGCGAGCGCCAGCGCCAAGCCGCCGCGCACCAGTTGCCTGATAGAGCCTCGAGCCATCGTCATCCTCCCCCTCGGCACCGGCGATCTGATCGATGTCGCCCTTTGCCCAAAACCTTGCGTCAGGGGTCGCGCGACTGTCCATCGACAAGTCGGGCACGGCGCCATGTCGAGAAGGCATGGGCCAGCGTCCTCATCCTTTCCTCTGTGCCTTGATGCGGTCGTAGTGGCGATGCGCCTTCGCGCGATTGCCGCAGTCGCCCATGGAACACCAGCGCCGGTTCTGCGCGCGGCTCTCATCGACGAACAGCCAGCCGCAGCCGCGATCGTCCTGGCACTGCCGGACCCGTGCCGCCCGCGGCCCGGTCATCAGATCGGCCGCCGACAGCGCGACCGGCCACAGCAGGCCGGTCGGGTCCGCCGGCCCCGGGCCCTGCCTCCAGTGCAACCCGGCCAGCCCCGGCTCCAGCCTCATGCCGGCGCCTGCCCGGGCGAGAAACTCGGTGAAGAAGCGCAGGTCGTCCGATGCGGCCTCCCGGTCCTGGATGCGGGCATAAAAGATCTCGTAGATCGATTCCCGGAGCCGGATGGCCGTCACATGGAGCGCCTCGGCCGCCGACGACCCGTCCTCCTCCCGCACCGGATCGGCCAGATCGTTGGCCGCGAGCCAGCCGAGCAGCACGCCGGGCGACCCCAACCGCTCCTCTCCCGGCTGCCGAAGCCGCCAGGCCTTCGTGTTGACGAAGCGGATGCAGAGATCTTCCCGCGTATCGCTCGCATTCATGGAACCGGCCGCTCCTCCCTGGGTTTGATGACAGTATGAAACCCTATAAGGGGTTATAATATGAGTCGACAAACGAAGACCTCAAGGAAGCAGATGATGATCTGGGCGGCCTTCGCCGTCATCTACCTCGTCTGGGGCTCAACCTATCTCGCCGTCACGATCGCGCTCCGCTCCATCCCGCCCTTTCTGCTGATGGGCACCCGTTCGGTCGCGGGCGGGCTCGTGCTTTATGCTTGCGCGCGGCTGTCGGGCGGTCTCGCGCCATCGGCCCGGACCTGGCTGTACGCGACGGGGTGCGGGATCCTGTTCTTCGTCGGATGCCACGGCGTGCTCGCCTATGCGCAGGAACGCGTGCCGTCGGGCATGGCGGCGGTGCTGCTGGCGACCATCCCGTTCTGGATCGTGCTGCTGAAACTCGTCCTGCCCGGCGACGATCGCCCGCATGCAGGCGTTTTGGCCCTGCTGATCCCCGGCATCGCCGGCGTCGGCCTGATCGCGTGGCAGCAGATGTCATCGGTTGGAGAAGGACCGTCGGCGCTCGATATCGCCCTGTTGATCGGCGCGGCCGCCTCCTGGGCGCTGGGCACCGTCTTGTCGGAACGGCTTCAGGCGACATCGCCCGTCGCCCTGTCCGGCATGGAACTCGTAGCGGGGGGCCTGGCGCTGATCGCCATCGGCTTCGTGGCGGGGGAACCGGATGCGCTCGTGCTCGCCGACCTCACGCCGGCCTCCATGCTCGCCTGGGCCTATCTTACGCTCGCGGGAACGATCGTCGCATTCGCCGCCTATGTCTGGCTGCTGAGGCAGGTCTCTCCGCCGCTCGTTGCGACCTACACCTTCGTCAACCCGATCATCGCCGTCCTGCTGGGCTGGGCCGTCCTCGGCGAGCGGCCGACCGTGTCGATGATCGTCGGCGTCGCGCTGGTCGTGGCCTCGATCGCCGGGTTGCTGTGGTTTTCCGGCCAGAAAGCCGCCGCGAAGCACACGGAGGGATCATCCGGACGATGGATCGCGCATGGGCGCTCGACCAGACCGTGACCGATCGCCGGAGACCCGCCGGCACCGCCCCGGGGGAGGAGGCTGCGCTGGTGCCGGCGGACGCTCTGGCTACGCTGCTCCGGGCGTCGCGTCCCGAAGCCTCAGCAACGGCTGAGATCCTGTAAACACCGCTGCGACGAAGTTGGTTCGCGCACGGGTGGCATTAACGACTTCATCTCAGGTGGTTCGCTCCTCGTCGTTGAAGACCTGCGCCGCCAGGATGATGTTCACGTCGACGCCGTCGGCGGACAGCGGCAGGCTCAGCACCTCGCAATGCCGCATCCGATGATCGAGGTCGTTCATCTCGAACCGCCAAAGCAGCGGACGCCGCTCCCGGGTCACCCGCTCGTTGATCGCCATGACCACGTCGCGCACGTCGGTCGACGGCAGCTCGTCCAGATACCGGCCGGTGAAATCGAAACCCCGACGGGCGACGATCAGGCTGCCGATCAGGCGATAGCGGAACCGCAGCGGGTCCCGCGATGCGACCTCGTGCAGGATCACGTTTCCCAGGAGATAGCGAATCTCCTCGGGCAGAAAATCGCGCCGGCTGGGCATCAGCCGTTCGCCGCGCCACCTCAGCCAATCGTCGAGCAGACGGCGCAACCGCGGATTCTTGATCGATTCGGCAAGCTCGCGGAGCGAGTCTGCATCCATGTTCCGGTCTCCGGCAAATGCCGCGCCGCAGGTTCGTTCGACGCTGTCCAACTCTGCCCGGCCCGACGCTGGCGCCGCCCGAGACTGGGTCCATGAGCGCAATCTACGTGATCGGTGCGGTGGGTCCAGCCTCGTTTGTCGAGGGGATACGACGCCAGGAGGCGAGCGAACTCTCTTTTGAAACCCAGGGATTGCAGAACCGGTTCTCGATCCACACCTTTGTGCGGACTACAGGCCGGCAGCGTATGGGGTAAATATGCCCAATTTCAGATTGTATATCCTGAATGGCGACGGCGGCATCGCCGACCGGTTCGACCTGTCCCATTGCCGGACCGAGACGGAGGCATTGGCGGAGATCGAAGCCAGCCATCGCCACGCCGCCTGGGAACTTCGGCAGGGCGCTCGCCTGATCCGCGCTTCCGCCACGACGGAGCCTGCGTGCTAGCGACCGACGATTGGTCGCACGACACGAGCTGGCGCCGCGGCGTGAAGGGAAAGCTGCCTGTTCATGTCCCGGAATCCCGATCGGCCGACAGTCAGTCGGCGAGGCTGATGGCGATGTCGGAGTGCGCACGCGACGAGCAGGCAAGGATGAACCCTTCCGCCTCGTCTTCTGCGCTGATGCCGCCCTGGTGGCGCAGGTCGACGGTGCCGTCGACCATCCTGATCCGGCAGGTACCGCACAGCCCCTGGCCACAACCGCACGGAATGACGACGCCCTGGCGCAGCGCCGCCTGGAGGATCGTTTCGCCCGCATGCATGCCCAGCACGCGCTCGCCGATCCTAAGGGCGAATTCGGGTCCGTCCGCCATCGGGGCCGGCAGCCGCTCGCCCGCCGATGGCTGGCTGCGCGGCCGGAACGCCTCGGTATGGAAATGGTCGGGCGGTCCACCTTCCGCCGCGAAGATGAGCTTGACCTCGTCCATGAACCCGTGCGGTCCGCAGCAGAACGTATCGCGGCGGGCGAGATCGGGCACCGCGACCGACAGCAGCCGGCGGGTCGCGCGACCGCGATAGCCGAACCAGCCGGCGCCCGGTACGGTCAAGGTCACCGCGACCCGAAGGTTGGGCATGCTTTCCTGCAGGCGCACGAGTTCGGCGGCGAACAGGATCTCCGATGCCGCCCGGGCGGTATGAAACCAGGTCACGTCCGCCCGGGGCGTCGTCCGGGCGAGCTGGCGCAGCATCGACATCAAGGGCGTGGCACCCGATCCGGCCGAGATCAGCGCCAGCGGGGCATCGGGCCGCCGCCGAGCCAGGGTGAACCGGCCGAACGGCCGGCGTGCCTCGATCCGGTGCCCGACGGCGAGGTTGCGATGCAGCCAGGGTCCGGCGATGCCTTGGGCATGGGCCTTCACCGTCACCTCGATAAGACCGCCGTCTTCCGGCGCCGAGGAGATCGAGAAGGTTCGCGTCAGCGGCGTGCCATCGACCGACAGTGACAAGGCCAGCGCCTGCCCCGCCTCGTGAGCCATCGGCTGCGACGGTTCGAACACGAAGGTCTTGATCGCGGCGGTCTCCTCGCGGATCGCCCGGCAGGTCAGCGCGATCCGGCCCGTTTCCGGCGGCACCGTCATTCCGCCGCCGCGAGCCGGGGCGTCGGGCCGGCGCAATAGCGCTCGAGCTTGCCCGCATACCAGTCGGAAAAATTCTTCAGCATGAATTCCGACGGCGCGAACGGGCCGGGCCGGTAGGCCGACGAGCGGATGCCGCGATGGTTGTTCTCGGCCAGGCGCCGATCCTGGTCGTTGGTCGCGGTCCACACCTCGGTC
>NZ_DASZBY010000022.1:0-15827 GCF_035943795.1 Aliidongia sp.
TCGTACTCGGCGCCGACCGCCGCGCTGCGGCCTACCGACCAGGGATCCTGAGAACCGTAAGACATTGAAGCCTCGTGAAAGTAGGGTGGGAGAACCCAGCATCCCACGATATTGGGACGTCGGCCTCCAATTCAATGAATACCACGTCCCGCCAACATTAAGGATTATTCATTCCGCAGGTGCGGTGCGGCCTTGGCGCCCAGCGCGCGCCAGGTGCCGGCGAAGCCCACGAGCAGGGTCAGGATCACGCTCGCCCCCACCGTCTCGACCACGCGCAGCCCGTCGAAGCTCCATTCGCCCTTCATCACCTGGGTCGTGACCGCCCAGGCGGCGATCGTTCCGAGCGCGGTCGCGATCAGCGCCGCGATCAGGCCCAGCAGCCCGTATTCCAACAGGAAGCCCAGCGCCAGCCGGCGCCGCGTACCGCCCAGCACCTTCAGCACGATCGCCTCGTACACCCGGCGCTGCTGGCCGGCGGCGATGGCGCCCGACAGCACGAGCGCGCCGACCGCGAGCGTGATGGCCGCGGTCAGGCGCACCGCGTCGGCCAGGTCGCCCAGAATCTGGTTGACCGTATCCAGCACGTCCTTGACCCGGATCGCCGAGACGTTCGGAAACCGGTCGGTGACGGCGCGCTCCAGCGCAGCCGCATCGGCCGGCGTCGCGGCGCGCACGGTCGCGAGGTTGGTCTGCGGCGCGTGATCGAGTGCGCCTGGCGAGAAGATCGTGAAGAAATTGATGCCGAGGCTGCTCCAGTCGATGCGCCGGACGTTGGCCAAGGTGGCACCGACCTCTCGGCCCGCGACCGAGAAGGTGACGCTGTCGCCCAGCTTCAAGTGCAGTCCCTTGGCCAGCGTCGTGTCGAGCGAGATCAGCGGCGGTCCCTGGTAGTCCGACGCCCACCAGGTGCCGTCGACGACCCGGCTGCCGTCGGGCAGTTTCGAGGTATAGGTCAGGCCACGCTCGCCGCGCACCGCCCACAGCGCGCCGGGATCGATCGGCGCCTGGTCGACCGGGATCCCGTTCAGCTTGACGATGCGCGCCCGGAGGTTAGGCACGCGCTCCAGCCCGGTGATGCCCGGCGTGCGGGTCGCCAGATCCTCGAAGCCCGCGACCTGGTCCGGCTGGATGTCGATGAAGAAGGTGCTGGGCGCCTGGGCCGGCAGCCGCTCCGTCACGTCGCGCCCGAGGCTCGATTCGACCAGGGCGACCGCGACCAGCACAGTCAGCCCCAGGCCCAGCGACAGGACGACGCTGGGCGTCGCAGCACCCGGCCGATGCAGGTTGGCGACGGCGAGCCGCAGGGTCGGCCAGCGGATCGCGCGCAGGCGCCGCGCCAGCACCATGACGCCGGCGCTCGCCAGGCGGAACAGCACCAGGGCGGCGAGGACGCCGGCGACGAACCAGGATGCCAGCAGCGCGTCGTCGGCGGTGCCGATGGCAAGCGCCGCCAGCGCCACGCCGACGATCAGCGTCGCGAGCCCGTCGCGCCAGCCGAGCCGCCCTTCGAGACCGAGGATTGCCGCCCGGAACAGCGCCGCCGCCGGCACGCCGCGCGCCCGCGCCAGCGGCCAAAGCGAGAAGGCGACGGCGACCAGCGCGCCGAACAATGCTGCCAGGCCCAACGGACGCGGATAGAGCGCCAGGCGGGCCGCGACCGGCAGCTTGTCGCCGGCCAGCGCCACGATCGCCCAGGGTGCAGCGGCGCCGATGGCGAGCCCGAGTGCGATGCCGACCAGGCCCAGCAGCAGCAGCTCGATCAGATAGGCCATGAAGATCACCCGGCCCGACGCGCCAAGGCACTTGAGCGTGGCGATGGTCGCGGTCTTTTCCGCCAGATGGGCCGAAATCGCGTTGCCGACGCCGACGCCGCCGACCAGCAAGGTGGTCAGGCCGACCAGGGTCAGGAACAGGCCGGTGCGGTCGATGAAGGTCTGGACCGACGGCGCCGCCTCGCTGGTGTCGCGCGCACGCCAGCCGGCCTCCGGGAATTTCTGGTTCGCCGCCCCGATGATCGACGCGGCCCGCACGCCCGGATCGAGGCGCAGCCGCGCGACCGTGACCGAGATGGTGCCGGGCTGGTCGAGCCCGGTCGCCGCCAGGGCGTCGCGCGAGATCATCACGCGCGGGCCCAGCTTGAAGGGATTGGCGCCGGCGTCGGGCTCTTTCAGCAGGCTGGCCCGGATCACGAACTGGCCCTCGCCCAGGGTCAGCCGGTCGCCCAGCTTGACGCCCAGCCGGTCGAGCACGGCCGGATCGACCACGACGCCGGGCATGCCGTCCTTCACCGCCAGCGCAGCGTCGAGCGGCATGGCGGGATCGAGTACGACCGAGCCATAGAGCGGATAGGCGCCGTCGACCGACTTCAGCTCGACCAGCGTCCGCTCGCCGCCGTCGGCGGTACGCGCCATGCCGCGCATCTCGCGCGCCACGCTCAAGTGGCCCTGGTCAGCCAGATAGGCCTGTTCGTCAGCCGGCATGCTGCGCTGGGTCAGGCGGAATTCGACGTCGCCGCCGAGGATCGCCTGGCCGTCGGCGCGCAGTCCCTGGACCAGGCCGGACGAGAGCGAGCCGACACCGGCGATGGCGGCCACACCGATCGCCAGGCAGGCGATCAGGATGCGAAAGCCGCGGAGCCGGTCGCTGAACCCGGCCCTGAGCTCGCTGCGGGCGAGCCGCATGGCCAATTTCAGGTCGGTCGGCTCGACGCCCCGCTCAGCCACGGGCGGCGACCGGAGCTACCGGCCGTTTGCGATCGCCGACGACCCGGCCGTCGGCCAGCTCGATCACCCGGTCGCACCGGTCGGCCAGCACCGGGTCGTGGGTCACCAGCAGCATGGTCGTGCCCGTGCGGGCCTGAAGCTCGAACATCAGGTCCATCACCTTGCGGCCGGTCGCCTGGTCGAGGTTGCCGGTCGGTTCGTCGGCGATCAGCAGCCGGGGTTCGGCAGCAAAAGCGCGGGCCAGCGCCACGCGCTGCTGCTCACCGCCCGACAGCTGGCTTGGATAATGGGTCAGGCGATGGCCGAGCCCGACGGCCTGCAGCCCCCCGCGCGCGCGGTCGAACGCATCGCGTCGGCCGGCGAATTCCAGCGGGATGGCGACGTTTTCCAGCGCGCTCATGGTGGGCAGCAGGTGGAAGGATTGGAACACGATCCCCACATGATCGCGGCGGAAGCGCGCGAGTCCGTCTTCGTCGAGCGCGGCATAATCGACGCCCGCGACCGAGACCCGGCCGCTGGTCGGCCGTTCGAGGCCGCCCATGACCATCATCAAGGTGGTCTTGCCGGACCCGGACGGGCCGACGATGCCGACCGTTTCGCCGGGATCGATTGCCAGGTCGATCCCGTTCAGAATGTTGACCTCGCCACCGGCGCTCGTCAGTTTGAGCGTCAGCGCATCGAGACGGATCATGGCGTCGCTATTGGCGGGAGCCGAATTCATGCCGGAACTTTCGGGATCGCGTCGGACCGGAAATGGCCGTGGACCGAGCAAATATGGCCTGCACTCCCCGCTTTTCAACGCGCCGCGGTGCAGCGGTGTGTGGTTTGTCGCATCGGCATTGCTGGCGCTCGCCTCGAGCGCCGGAGCGGCCGAAGCGGCGCCGATCAAGCTCCTGGCGTTCGGCGACAGCCTGACCGCCGGCTATGGTGTGGCGCCGGAAGCAGCCTATCCGGTCAAGCTGCAGGCAGCACTCAAGTCCAAGGGCTACGACGTCCAGGTCATCAATGCCGGCGTCTCCGGCGACACGACGGCGGGCGGGCTCGCCCGGCTGGACTGGGCCTTGGGCGACAAGCCGGACTATGCGCTGGTCGAACTGGGTGCCAACGACGCGCTGCGCGGGCTCGACCCGGCGGCGGCCCGGGCCAACCTCGACCGCATCCTCACCGGGCTGGAGCAGGCCAAGGTCAAGGTGCTGCTGATGGGCATGCTGGCGCCGCGCAACTGGGGCGCCGACTACCAACAGCATTTCGACAAGATCTTCCCCGACCTGGCGGCGCAGCACCACGTACCGCTCTATCCGTTCTTCCTCGACGGCGTGGCGCTCGATCCGAAGCTGAACCAGCCGGACATGCTGCACCCGCTGGCCGCCGGGGTCGACGTGATCGTCGCGCGCACCTTGCCGGCAATCCAGCAATTGCTGGGCCCGCCCGGCTCGGCGCCGTCTTGACCGGCGCGTTCCGCCTGGGCCATGCCGGCGGCGAGGATTGGCAGGTGCTCTATGGCGACTGCCTGGCTCAGATCACGCCTTTGCCGGCCGACGCCAATTTCGGCCTGCTCTACGTCACCGACCTGCTCGCCGGTGAATTACCGGGAATCCTCGACCGGCTGAAACGCGACACGGGCATCGCCGTCTGGGTCGGTGCCGTCGGCATCGGCATCTGTGCTACCGGCGTCGAGTATATGGACGAGCCGGCGCTGGCGTTCCTGGTCGGCGCCCTGCCGGCGGGCAGCTTCCGCCTGTTCGCGCTGGACCAGCCCGACCCTCCTTCGGCTCTCACTCGGCCGGCACCGGGCGGCGAACGGCTTTCGACCGGCCTGGTCCACGGCGATCCACGCTTCGGTGCCGTGGCCGAGACGGTCGCGGCCGTCGCCGGTGCCGCCCAGGCCTATCTGATCGGCGGGCTGAGTTCCGCGCGCACCGCGCCGTGGCAGGTCGCCGGCAAGGTGGTCGAGAGCGGCGTGTCGGGCGTGCTGTTCGACGACCGGATCGAACTGGTCACCGGCATGACCCAGGGCTGCTCGCCGATCGGCCCGGTGCGGCGGATCACCGCCGGTGTCGACAACATCATCAGCGAAATCGACGGCCAGCCGGCGCTGGAGATCTTCAAGCGGGACATCGGCGAGCTGTTGTCGCGCGACCTGCAGAAGGTCGGCGGATTGATCTTCGCCGGCCTGCCCGTGCCGGGCACCGACCGCGCCGACTATCTGGTGCGCAACCTGCTGGCGATCGACCAGGGCGAGGGCTGGATCGCCATCGCCGGCCCGGTCGCCCCCGGCGATGCCATCCTGTTCTGCCGGCGCGATCGGGCGGCGGCGACGGCCGACCTCGACCGCATGGTCGACGATGTGGTGCGGCGTGCCGGCGGCCGGGCCAAGGGCGGTGTCTATTTCTCCTGCGTCGGGCGCGGCCCCGGCTTCTTCGGCGGCGAGGGCGTGGAAATGGCGGCGATCCAGGAGCGGCTGCCCGACCTGCCGCTGGTCGGGTTCTTCGGCAACGGCGAGATCGTATGCGACCGGATCTATGGCTACACCGGCGTGCTGGCCCTGTTTCTGTAGCGATGGACCCACGCATCCTACGGATCACCCGCGTCGTCGCGGACCTGGACCGGGCGGCGGCATTCTACCGGAATTCGCTCGGATTCAGCATCGTGTCTATGGGACATTTCGAGATCGAAACGTTCGGATCGGGCGAAGAGATCCAGCTTCGCCTGGGCGCCGAGCACGTCGCGCTCGCCCGGTTCGCCACGCCCGGCAAGGCTTATCCCCCGGACAGCCGCACCGACGATCTCTGGTTCCAGCATCTGGCCATCGTCGTCGCCGACATGGATGCGGCCTATGCCCATTTGGCCGAACATCCAGGCTGGCGCCCGATCAGCGAGGGCGGGCCGCAGACCCTGCCCCCGGCGAACGGATCGGTGCACGCCTTCAAGTTCCGCGATCCCGACGGGCATCCGCTGGAGCTGATCTGGTTTCCGCCCGGCCAAGGCCGGCCGGTCTGGTACGAGCGCCATTTTGATGGCCCGTTCCTGGGTATCGATCATAGCGCGCTGGCCGTCGCGTCGACTGAACGCAGCGTTGCATTCTACGGCGCGCTAGGGCTCCGGGTCGCCAATCGGTCATTGAACCAGGGGCCGGCCCAGGTTCGGCTCGACAGCGTACCGGGCGCGCGCGTCATGGTGACGGGACTGCGCCCCGCCTCGAACGACGGGATGGGGCTGGAACTGCTTGCCTATGAGCCACCGGGCCGGCCGGCGGCGAGCGCGCCGAACGATCGAGCCACCGATTGGGTCACCCTCGCCGTGCCCGGTGCCGGCGGCGCCGTCGTCGACCCGGATGGACATCGGCTGGTTTTGGTCGATCAGGGGATCGGGCTGCCGGCCTGAGGTCCCATGACATGCGACGATGTCAACGGATGGCGCGCCACCATGCTGACCGGTAGCAGGCCCTGGGACAGCACGACCAGGCCCAGGCCACCGACCAGGCCGAAGTTCTTCAGGAATTCCCAGAAATGCTGCAGCCCCTCGCCTTCCTGGAAGCGCCAGAATCCGGGAAAGCGCCAGAACTGGTGGAACAGCACGGCCGTGATGGCACAGAAGCCCGCGAGGACGAAGGCGGCGAGCCGATCGTGCCAACCGGTCACGATGCAGATCGGCGCCACGACCTCGACCAGGATCGAGGCCCAGAGCATTGCCGGCTTGAACGGCAGGGTGCCGGCCTGCTTCATCGCGGAGTCCCAGTTCACGATCTTGTCGAGCGCGCTGAACGGGAACAGCACCACCAGGCAGATGCGCAACAGCAGCGGCACATAGTCGTTGATCCAGATCATCGGGGGCGGCTTCCGGGATGGTGTGACGGGCTCTGACGCAAACCAAACGGAACCTCGCAGGTTCCGGGCAGTTCAATCAGGGACAGATCCGCGATGGGAGCCGCGCATGACCGACACCACGGGACCGCGACCCGAAATCCTGTATTGGCATCTCTGGACCGACGACGACGGCGTCAGCCACCAGACGCGCTGCAGCCTGAGCGAGTTCGAGCTGAAGGGCGTCGGCAATGCCGCGCCGCAATGGAACAACCGGCAGGAGCGGTCCGAGGCGACCGTCGTCTATACCGTCCAACCGGTCGGCTGGATCGGCGACTGGCACGAGAACCCGGCGCCGCAATGGATCGTCGTGCTGTCCGGCCGCTGGTGGATCGAGGCGATGGACGGCAGCCGGATCGAGCAGGGGCCGGGCGAATTCTCGCTGGGCGAGGACCAGGGCTGCGTGCCGAACGACGGGCGCAAGGGCCATCGGTCCGGCACGATCGGCGACGTGCCGGCCATGCTGATGACGGTCCAGCTGCACGTGCCGCCGGTGCGCCGCCCGTGTCATCTGAAATGATCGGCGGCTTCGAGATCCTGGATCCGCGCTTCCGGTCCTTCGTCCTGCCCAATGCGCCGCTGGTCCCGCTGGGCGAGGGCTTCGCCTGGCTGGAGGGACCGGTGTGGTTCGCCGACCAGGATTGCCTGCTGGTCAGCGACCTGCCGAACGACCGTATCCTGCGCTGGACCGAGGATGGCGGGATCTCGGTATTCCGCAAGCCGGCGGGCTTTCCGAACGGCCACACGCGCGACCGCCAGGGCCGGCTGGTCGGATGCTCGCACCAGCATCGCCACCTCACGCGCACCGAACTCGACGGCAGCATTACCGTGCTGGCCGAACACTACCGGGGCCGGCGGTTGAATTCGCCCAACGACCTGGTTTGCCGGTCGGACGGCACGATCTGGTTCACAGACCCGCTCTACGGCATCAATACCGACTACGAGGGCGGCAAGCAGCAGTCCGAGCTGCCGCCGGCGCTCTATCGCCTGGACCCCGCCGACGGCAGCCTGACCGTGATGGCCGACGATTTTGAAGGGCCGAACGGCCTGGCCTTCTCGCCGGACGAACGCCGGCTCTATGTCAGCGAGAGCGGCCGGCAGTTCGCCGAGGAGCCGGTGCGGCACATCCGCGTGTTCGACGTGCGCGAGGATGGCCGCCGGCTCTCGGAAGGCCGGATCTTCCACACGATCAGCCTCGGTTTCGCCGACGGGTTTCGGGTCGACCAGGACGGCAATGTCTGGAGCAGCGCCGCCGACGGCGTGCACTGCATCGCGCCCGACGGCACGAAGCTGGGCCGGATCGCCGTGCCGTTTCCCGTGTCCAACCTGACCTTCGGCGGCCGCAACCGCGCCCGCCTGTTCATCTGCGCCTCGCACACGCTGTTCGCGATCTACACGAACCAGCGCGGCGCGGCCTGGCCATGAGGAACCGATGAAAATCATTTCGCCAACGGATGCGGCGCGACCATGACCACCCTTCACTACGACGTCATCGTGATCGGCAGCGGCCCCGGCGGCGCCTCTCTGGCACAGCGCCTGGCGCCGACCGGCAAGCGGATCCTGCTGATGGAGCGCGGCGACTACCTGCCGCGCTCGCCGGCCAACTGGGATTCCCAGACCGTGTTCGTCGACGGCGCTTACCAGGCCAAGGAGACCTGGTACGGCAGCGACGGCAGGGCGTTTCATCCGGGCCTGCACTATTACGTCGGCGGCAATTCGAAGGTGTATGGCGCGGCGCTGCTGCGACTGCGCGAGCGCGATTTCGAGGAGATCCAGCACCAGGACGGCATCTCGCCGGCCTGGCCGCTGAAGTACGACGCGTTCGAGCCCTACTATGCCGAGGCCGAACGGCTGTTCCACGTCCATGGCCAGCGCGGCGAGGATCCGACCGAG
This sequence comes from Aliidongia sp., assembly GCF_035943795.1. Taxonomy (NCBI): domain Bacteria; kingdom Pseudomonadati; phylum Pseudomonadota; class Alphaproteobacteria; order Rhodospirillales; family Dongiaceae; genus Aliidongia; species Aliidongia sp. The sequence goes on from NZ_DASZBY010000022.1 coordinate 8,480, forward strand.
CCGCCGGCGAGCGGCCCGTTCCCCTATCCGCCGGTCTCCCATGAGCCGCGCATTCAGGACCTGAACGACAGCCTGGCGCAAAATGGCTTGCATCCGTTCCACCTGCCGCTCGGCATCCTGCTCGACGAAAAGGACGGCAAGGTGACGCCGACCAGCACCTGCATCCGGTGCGACGCGTTCGATGGCTTCCCCTGCCTGCTGAACGGCAAGGCGGACGCCCAGGTCATGTGCGTCGATCCGGCGCTGGCAGCATATCCGAACCTGACCCTGCTGACCGGCGCCTATGTGTCGCGCCTTGATACCGACCCGACCGGCCGCACGGTCACCGGCGTCCAGGTGACGCGCGGTGGCCTGGAGGAGCGCTATAGCGCCGATATCGTCGTCGTCGCCTGCGGTGCCCTGTCGTCGGCCCTGCTGCTGCTGCGCTCGGCCAGCGCCAGCCATCCGAACGGCCTTGCCAACGGCTCCGACCAGGTCGGCCGCAACTACATGCGGCATAACCAGTCCGTGCTGATGGCCCTGCTGCGCGAGCCGAACGACACGGTGTTCCAGAAGACGCTCGCGCTCAGCGACTATTACTTCGGCACCGACGATTGGGATTATCCGCTGGGCCTGATCCAGATGTGCGCGACCTCGCACGGTGCGCAGATCCGCGGCGAGGCCCTGCCCGCCTGGCTGGAATGGATGCCGAAGATGCCGTTCGAACAGATGGCCCGCCATTCCCTGGATTTCTGGCTGTCGGGCGAGGACCTGCCCCGTCCGGAGAACCGGATCTCCTACGACGGCGACCGCGTCGTGCTCGCCGTGACCGAGACCAACATGGAGGCGCATCGGCGCCTGAAGAAGAAGCTGGAAAAGATCCTGGGGGCCGCCGGCGCCCATCCGGTGCTGCTGGAACGCAGCCTCTATTTCGGCAAGGACATCCCGATCGGCGGCACTGCGCACCAGGCCGGGACGGCCCGCTTCGGCACCGATCCGGCGATCTCGGTGCTCGACCTCGACTGCAGGGCCCACGAGCTCGACAATCTCTATGTCGCGGACGCGAGCTTCTTCCCGTCGATCGGTGCCGTGAACCCGACCCTGACCATCATCGCCAACGCGCTGCGCGTCGCGGACCGGATCAAGCAGAGGCTGGGCACGGGCTGAGCCGCCGGCCGACCTGCCGGCGCGGCTTGACCCGGTCGGTGGGCGGCGGGCATGGTCGGGATCCTCCCTCCCCTTCCTTACCCACGGGTGTTCCATGGATTATCGCCGCCTCGGCCGAACCGACATCGAGGTCAGCCGGGTCTGCCTCGGCACCATGACCTTCGGCGAGCAGAATACCGAAGCCGAGGCCCATGCCCAGCTGAGCCTGGCCCACGACCATGGCATCACATTCATCGACGCCGCCGAAATGTACCCGGTGCCGCCGAAGCCCGAGACCCAGGGCCTGACCGAGCGATACGTCGGCAGCTGGCTGAAGGCGACGGGCTTGCGCGACAAGCTGGTGCTGGCCACCAAGGTCGTGGGTGCGGCGCGCGACATGAAGCATATCCGCAACGGCTCGTCGCGGCTCAACGGTGCCAACATCCGCGCCGCGGTCGAGGACAGCCTCGTCCGGCTCGGCACCGACCGGATCGACCTCTACCAGCTGCATTGGCCCGATCGGAAGACCACGACCTTCGGCCAGACCACCTATGTCCATGAGGTCGATCCCGAGGAAGTGCCGATCGAAGCGACGCTCGATGCATTGGCGGGACTGGTCGAGGCAGGAAAGATCCGCGCCGTCGGCTTGTCGAATGAAACGCCGTGGGGCGCCATGCGCTTCCTGGCCCTGGCCGAACAGCGCGGCCTGCCGCGCGTCGCCAGCATCCAGAATGCCTATAGTCTGGTGAACCGCACCTTCGAGCAGGGCCTTGCCGAGATCGCGCTGCGCGAGGATTGCGGGTTGCTGCCCTATTCGCCGCTGGGCGGCGGCACGCTGACCGGCAAATACCTGAACGGCGCCAGGCCTGCCGGTGCGCGGATGACGCTCTTCACCCGCTTCACCCGCTACAACAGCGCCGAGGCCCTGGACGCGATCGGCCGCTACGTGGCGCTGGCCCGCGAGCATGGGCTGGACCCGGCCCAGATGGCGCTCGCTTTCGTCCATCGCCAGCCGTTCGTGACCTCGACCATCATCGGCGCCACGTCGGTCGAGCAGCTGAAGCAGGACCTGGGAGGCTTCGACCTGGTCCTGTCCGACGCGGTGCTGGCCGGCATCGAGGCGATCCACCGGGCCATCCCCAGCCCCTGCCCCTGACAGGCGTCGGCCGGCCTTGTCGGAGCCGGCCGGGTGCGTCCTCAAAAGTGGGAGACGACGATCAGGCGGACCTGGCTGTCCTGCACGTCGTGGATGCCGAAGCTGTTCTCGTAGGCGAGGCCGAAGCTGTAGCTGCCGACCTTGAGCGTCGTGCCGATGCCCAGTTGCATGTGGTTGCTATCGACCGGCGTGCCTGGGACCGTATAGGCCGGCCCGGCCGCCGCGAGATCGGCATAGGCGAGGCCGGCGTGGCTTTGCCCCTCGAAATCATGCTGAAGCTCCAGCCGAGCGAACGGCATCAGCATGCCCCAGTCGAGCGGGATGGCGAGGTCGCCCTTGAGGCCGAGCGTGCCGGTGAAGGTCGTGACCGACTGGCTGAAATAGGTCAGGGCCGCCTGGCCCGGGGCGGATTCGCTGAACCGATCGAGCGTCGAGTCGCTGTAGTCGATCCGGCCGTAGGGCGTCAGCCGGAACGTGTCGGTCTTGTACTGATAGCCGCCGGTCAGCGACCCGAAGCTCTGCTCGCCGTTGCGATGGCCGCGTGCATAGTCCGTCGTGGTCGCGATGAGCCGCGTCGAGTCGTAGTCGAGCCAGCCATAGCCCAGCACGCCATCGATGAAGGTGTCGGTCGACGGATGATAGGTGCCGTAAAGCGCGACGCTGTAGCTGTCGGCGATGCTCTTGGTGCCGTCGCTGCCGATGTCGCTCGAGTCATGGCCCCAGCCGCCGCCGACGCCGACCGTCACCTGGTCGGTCAGGCGATAGTCGACACCGCCGCTGACCCCGTCGGTCGTGAAGCCGTAGCCGGCGCGCTGTGCCGTGCTGTTGCGCGCGCCGAAGTCGATCGAGCCGCCGGTCCAGAGCGCTAGGCCGGAGGGCAGCAGGCTGCCATCGCCGCCAGTCAGGTGCGGACCGCCCGTGGCGGTAGCCGTGTCATCGGGCTTGGTCGCCATATCGGTCCGGCTGGCTCGATGGATGTCGGTCGTGCCGCGGGTCAGCGGGTTGTCGTCAGGATCGGTCTGGTTGCCGCCGAGCGACAGGGAGCCAACGCTGACGCTGAGCCCGTTCGACGAATGCGCCGGCCCGTCGCCATGCAGCTGTTCGAGACGCTGGTTGAAATTGCCGATCTGAGCGGTCGCGAAGCGGCGTGCCGCCTCGATCTGCGCGCTGATCAGGCCGACGACGTCGGCATTGACCGACGGATCCAGCCGTGGTGCCACCACGAAGATCAGCTCTCCGGGCACCGATTGCGCGAAGGCGTTGGCCAGCGAGTAGGTGATGGTCGCGGTGCCGACGAAGGCCGGGTTGGGCACGAAGACGATCTTGAACGCGCTGCCGTTGACCGTGATCGTGTCGGCGGCTGCCGGCTTGATGCCGAAGGCTTCGGCGAAGATGTGCAGCGGCCCGGTGCTGGAGGATTGCCCGGTGATCGGCACCAGGGTCACCGTGCCGGCATTGGCCGGCTCGACGCTGACCAGCGAGGCCGAGACGAACGGCCCGCCGGTGGCACCCTCGGTGATATTGACCGAGACCGTGCCTGTGCTGGTCGGCGATTGCGGCGGGGTCACGATGGTCTGGGGCGGTGCCGGCACGGGGACCGGGTTGACCGTGACGGTCGCGGTCGCCGGAGCGGACGCGCCATAGAGGTTGGAGACGGTGTAGGTGAAGGTGACGGTGGCGACCGTCGTCTGGCCGGCGGTCGGCGTGTAGACGATGGTCTGGCCGTTGACCACGGCCGTGCCGGAACTGGGCGCGGTCATGATCGCCACGGCGGTGAACGGGCCGTTCGTCGCGGTCGCGGTCGGGTTGAGCGTGACCGGCGTGGTGGTCAGCACCTGGGCGGTCAGGGCCGCGGCGACCGGGACGGCGAGCGGCGTTACGGTGATGGTCACGGTCGCCGGCGCCGAGGTGCCGCCCGGGCCGGTCGCGGTATAGGTGAAGCTGTCCGCGCCGAAATAGTTGGACGTAGGCATGTAGGCGACGGTGGTGCCGCTGACCGTCGCCGTGCCGTGCGCCGGGTTGGTCGCGACGGCCACGCTGGTGATCGGCCCGGTGACACTGGCGCCGACGTTGATGGTGGCACGGGTGTTAGACGGTGTCGTGGCGGTGACGGCGGCCGCGACCGGGACTTGCTGCGTCGTCGGCAACGCATAGGCGATGGCGGCGTGGTAAGGGCCGCTGCCGGTGCTGCTGTCGGTCGCCTGGATCGTGGCGGTGAAACTGCCGGCCGTGGTCGGCCGACCGGACAGCACTCCGGTCATGGCATTCAAGGCCAGGCCCGGCGGCAAAGTGCCGGACGCGACGGTGAACTGATAGGGCGCCGTGCCGCCGCTGGCACCGAGCGTCTGGCTATAGGCAACGTTCACCTGCGGTGCCGGCAGGGTTGCCGGTGTCAGGGCCACGGTCGCGGCCCCGATCGTCAGCGTATAGGCGTTGCTGATCGAGAAGCTGGCCGCATCGGTCGCCTTGATCGTGACCGGGAAGCTGCCGCCCGCCGTCGGCGTGCCGGCGAGCGTGCCGCTGGTCGACAGGGCGAGCCCGGCCGGCAGGCTGCCCGAGGTCACGCTGTAGCTGTAGGGGGCAGTGCCGTTGGTCGTGCTCAAGGCCTGGCTGTAGGCCCCCGAGACCGTGCCTGCGGGCAGGCTCGAAGGCGCCAGGACCAGCGTCGGCGCCGTCACCGTGATCGAGACGGTCGCCGGTGCCGATGTGCCGCCGACATTGGTCGCGGTATAGGCGAAGCTGTCCGTGCCGGCATAGTTGGTGGCCGGCGTATAGGTGATCGACGTGCCGCTCGCCGTCGCCGTACCGTGCGAGGCCGCCGACGAGATCGCAACCGAGGTGGCGGTGCCGCCGCCAAAACTCAAGGCGATCGGATTGCTGGTGCTGTTGTTGGCGACCGTTGCGCTGACGGCCGCAACGCTCGGCACCTGAGGCCGGACCGTGATCGTGACCGTCGCCGGCGCGGAGGTGCCGGTGACGTTCGTCGCGGTGTAGGTGAAGCTGTCGCTGCCGCTATAACCCGAGGTCGGCGTGTAGGTGATGCTGGTTCCGCTCGCCGTCGCCGTGCCATGCGAGGCCGCCGACGCGACCGCGACCGAAGCGGCCCCGCCGCCGCCGAAGCTCAGGGCGATCGGATTGGCCGAGCTGCCGAAGGCAACGGTCGCGCTGACCGCCGCCACCGTCGGCGCCTGAGGCCGGACCGTGATCGTGACGGTCGCCGGCGCGGAGGTTCCGGCGACGTTCGTGGCGGTGTAGGTGAAACTGTCCGAGCCCGTGTAGCCCGAAGCCGGCGTATAGGTGATGCCGGTCCCGCTCGCCGTCGCGGTGCCGTGCGAGGCGGCAGACGCGACCGCGACCGACGCGGCGGTACCACCGCCCAGGCTCAGGGTGATCGGATTGGCCGAACTGCCGAACGCTACCGTGGCACTGACCGCCGCCACCGTCGGTGCCTGCGGATTGACCGTGATCGTCACCGTCGCCGGCGAAGACGTGCCGGTCGCATTGGTCGCGGTGTAGGTGAAGCTGTCCGAACCGCTGTAGCCGCTGGTCGGGGTATAGGTGATCGCCGTCCCGCTCGCCGTCGCCGTGCCGTGCGAGGCGGGCGACGCAACCGCGACCGAGGCGGCGGCACCGCCGCTCAGATTGAGTGCGATCGGATTGGCCGAGCTGCCGAATGCCACCGTGGCACTGACGGCGCCCGCGGTGGGCAGCACCGGCGTCGTTGAGATGGAATAGGCCTGCGTGCCGAAATACGGCGCGCCCGTCCCCGTCGTGCTGTCGGTCGCCTTGACGGTGAAGCTGTAGGTATTGGCCGCATTGGGCGTACCCGAGATGACGCCCGTAGAGGCGTTCAGGGTCGTGCCCGTCGGCAGCGCGCCGGCAGAAATGCTGTAGGTGTAGGGCGCCGTGCCGCCGCTGGCGCTGACCGTCTGGCTATAAGGCGTGCCCGAGACGCCGCCCGGCAGGCTGGAGGGGGCCACGGCGATCGTCGGCGCCGCGATCGTCAGGCTGATGGTCGAACCGGTGAAGGCGACGCCCGTCGGGGTGCTGCTGTCGGCGCCGCTTACCGTAAAGCTGAAAGTGCCTGCGGCGGTCGGCGTGCCGGAAATCGTACCGCCGCTCGACAAGGAAAGTCCGCCGGGCAGGCTGCCGCTCGCGAGCGTGGTGGAGAAGCTGTACGGCGACTGACCGCCGCTCACCGAGAGGCTTTGGCCATAGGCGACGGCGGCCGTCCCCGCCGTGAGCGTCGTCGGCGTCACGGAGAGGCTCGGCGCCGATACCGTGATCGTCGCGGTTGCCGGCGCAGAGGCGCCGCTGGCGTTGGTCGCGGTATAGGCGAAGCTGTCGGCGCCGTGATAGCCGGTCGCGGGGGTATAGGTGATGGTCGTGCCGCTTGCGGTCGCCGTACCGTGCGCTGCCGCCGTCGAGACCGCGACCGACGTCGCCGCGCCGCCGCCGAGGCTGAGCGTGACCGGGTTGCCGGTACTGTCGTAGGCGACGGTGGCGCTGACCGCCGACGCCGTCGGCGCCGCCACATAGGTGAAGAGGCTATTTGCGGCATTCGTGCCGGCGGCAGTCGTGACCAGCACGCTCGCCGTGCCGGCGGCATGGGCCGGAGTCGTTGCCGTGATCGAGGTCGCGCTGACGACGGTGATGCCGGTCGCGGCCGTGCCGCCGATGGTGACGGCGGTGGCGCCGGTAAAGCCGGTACCCGTGATCGTGACGGAAGTGCCGCCCAGTGTGCTGCCTGTGGTTGGCGAAATGGCGCTCACCGTCGGCGGCGCTACGTACGTGAAGAGACTGTTCGCGGCATTGGTGCCGCCGGTGGTCGTGACCAGCACGCTCGCCGCGCCGGCGGCATGGGCCGGCGTCGTTGCCGTGATCGAAGTAGCACTGACCACGGTGATGCCGGTCGCGGCCGTGCCGCCGATGGTGACGGCCGTCGCTCCGGTAAAGCCCGTACCCGTTATCGTGACGGAGGTCCCGCCCAGCGTGCTGCCCGACGTCGGCGAGACGGCGCTCACGGTCGGCGGCGTTACATAGGTGAACAGGCTGTTCGCGGCGTTG